>NZ_FNGO01000011.1 GCF_900103135.1 Halarsenatibacter silvermanii
GTTTGAGCAGCAGGCCTATGGGCTGGAGCAGGACAGGGATGGATAGAATGTCACGTTTGAGAGCCTTCAGATTCAACGGTGGTAACAGGAATGATATTTTAGAGCTTATCAGACGTAATAGACGAGAAAAAAGAATTGAAGAAACTGTCAAAAAAGTTGCTGGCGGCGGCACATATCAAAGCAGCAGCCTAACCAGTGCTCTTGGTGAAAGAAAGCAAAACATTCCCGCCCTGAAAAAGGGGGAGAGAAACGCAATTTATCATCTTATGAAGGGGGCATCGAGATAATATTTTCATGGGGGGGAGTCCTCTTTTTATTCCCCAACCCACATTTACTTGACATCGTCTTTAATCTTTGATTACTTTACAGGCCAGGTTTATTATGATAGAATAAGGTCGTAATAGAAATTATCTATTTTTATAATTAAATACGAAGCTGACGGGGAGTGGTGAAATTCCATACCGGTGGTAAAAGTCCACGAACCCTTGCAGGGTTGATCTGGTGAGATTCCAGAACCGACAGTTATAGTCTGGAAGAAAGTTGGCTTATCAATATGCCTTCCTTCCCGGGAAGGTTTTTGTCTTTTTTAGAAAGGGAGATTATTTATGTCAGATAGAAATAATGGCGAACTCAAAAGTCATAGAAGATTTATGGATAGGGCCCTGGAGCTGGCCAGCCGGGGAGCTGGATTTGTAAGTCCAAATCCTATGGTCGGTGCAGTTGTGGTAAAGGACAACAAGATTATCGGTGAGGGATATCATGAAGAATACGGCGAAAATCATGCCGAAGTCAATGCTCTGGAAGATGCGGGAAGCGAAGCCAGAGGGGCTGTGCTTTATGTAACTCTCGAACCCTGCAGTCATTACGGCAAAACCCCTCCCTGTACAAAAAGCATACAGGAGTCAGGAATTGAAAGAGTTGTTATAGCCAACCGCGACCCCAACCCCGGAGTAGCCGGCGAGGGCTGTTCTGTTTTGCGCGAGGCTGGAATAGAGCTGATAGAGGGAGTGCTTTCTGAGCGGGCTAAAAAACTCAATGAAATTTTTTTCAGTTTTATAAAGAAAAAAAGGCCCTTTATAGTCCAAAAAGCTGCTCAGACTCTGGATGGTTATCTGGCAGCTTCTTCCGGAGACTCCAAATGGATTACGGGAAAAGAAGCCAGAAGTTATGGTCACAAATTAAGACACAGGCTTGATTCTGTGCTGGTCGGCGGAAAGACCGTCATCGAAGATGATCCCCGATTGAGCGTTAGAGACTATAAAGGCAGAAAAAGTCAGCCTGTTAAGATCATTGCAGCGGGCAGTACTATTATTCCCACCCGGGCTTCTTTGTTTTCCGCGGAAGGAGAAGAGGTTTTGATCTTTGCAGAATCAAAGGCTGCTGACCGAATGAAAGATGAATTTGCCTCGAAAAATGATATCTCGGTTTTTGCCACCGAGGTTGAGGAGGGCAAACTCAATCTGCGGGAAATCGTGGAAGTTCTTTATCAGCGCGATATTAGCAGCGTTTTAATAGAAGGCGGGGGCAGGATCAATCATTCTTTTCTTCAGGACAATTTAATCGACAAATATTATTTCTTCATAGCTCCCAAAATTTTGGGTGGAAGCGATGGAACTTCTGTATATTCCGGTTCAGCTCCGCCGATTATAGAATCAGCAGCCGACCTGGAAATAACAGATCAGATCCAAATCGGCAACGATATGATGATAGAAGCCTATCCGCAGGAGAGCACCCAACCTTAAAAAAGAGGTGAAAATTTTGTTTACCGGAATTATTAGAGAGGTCGGCAGAGTCAACAGTGTTTTTCGCAGCGGCAGCAGTTTTCAGATCAGCCTCAGGGCAAAAACGGTGACTGAAGGCTTGAGAAGAGGAGACAGCATAGCCGTCAACGGGGTGTGTCTTACCGTGGTTGATTTCGACAAAAATAATTTTTCGGCTGATGTTACACCGGAGACTTTAAGACATACCAACCTGGAAAAACTCACCCCGGGGGATCCTGTTAATCTGGAACCTTCGGTCGGACCTGAGGATCTTTTTGATGGGCATATAGTTACCGGACACATAGATGATGTAGGGGAATATATCGGTTACAGCGAGGAAAAAAATTCTCGGGTCGTAGAAATAGAGTATCCTTCTTCCCTGGAGCCCTATCTGGTCAAAAAAGGTTCGATTGCAGTCAATGGGATCAGTCTGACTCTGGCAGATATTAAAGAAAACAGCTTCACGGTATCATTAATTCCAGAAAGCTGGAGGGCGACAACTTTCGCTGAAATAAGACCGGGGGCTCAGGTTAATCTCGAAAGCGATATTATCGGCAAATATGTGGTGAGTACTGTTGAAAAATTCCTGGCCGGTAATAAAGAAGCTGAAGATGAAATGGATGCTGATGGTCTCAGCAGGGATGTACTGAAGAAAAATAATTTTATTTAAACCGCGAGGAGGAAGAAAATGGATTCCATTGATCAGGCCATTGATGATATCAGAGACGGTAAAATGGTGGTAGTGGTTGATGATGAGGATCGTGAAAACGAGGGAGATCTGGTCATGGCTGCCGAGAAGGCTGACACCGAAAAAGTTAATTTCATGATCAAAAAGGCCAGAGGCCTTGTCTGTACTCCCATGAAGGAAGAAAGAATCAACGAGCTCGAAATTCCCATGATGACCGATGAAAACAGCGACCCTCATGAAACAGGCTTTACCGTCTCCGTCGATCACGTTTCCACCGACACCGGAATTTCTGCTGAAGAAAGAGCAAAGACAATCCAGGAACTTGTTAATCCAGAAGCGGAGCCGGAGGACTTTAACAAACCGGGACATGTCTTTCCACTGATGGGGCGAAAAGGGGGTGTGCTGCGCAGAGCAGGTCACACCGAAGCAGCTATAGATTTATCAAGGCTGGCCGGTCTCAAACCCGCAGGAGTTATCTGTGAGATAATCAAGGATGATGGTACCATGGCTCGCATGCCGGCTCTCGAGGAGTTTGCCGATAAATATGATTTGACGCTGGTCAGCATAGCTGATTTGATTAAGTATCGCAAAACCAGAGAAAAACTGATAAATCTGGAAGCGGAAGCGGTTCTGCCCACTGATTTTGGTGAGTTTGATATAAAGGTTTATTCTACCATCGTAGATGAACTCGAGCATGTTGCTCTCATCAAAGGAGAAGTCGAAGGCAAAGAGGATATAATGGCCAGGGTGCATTCGGAATGCCTGACCGGAGATGTTCTCCATTCGTGTAGATGTGACTGCGGCGAACAGCTGGAACAGGCACTAAAAATGATCGAGGAGGAAGGTGAAGGTGTTCTTTTGTATATGCGCCAGGAAGGAAGGGGAATAGGACTGGCCAACAAAATTAAAGCCTATGATCTGCAGGATCAGGGGCTGGATACGGTAGAAGCCAATATTGAGCTTGGCTTTCCTCCTGATCTCAGAGATTATGGTATAGGGGCTCAGATAATGCTGGATCTGGGTTTGAGCTCGATAAAACTTATAACCAATAATCCCAAAAAGCTTGTGGGGCTGGAAGGGTACGGTCTGGAAGTCACGGAAAGAATACCTATCGAGGTTGATCCTAAAAGGGAAAATGTCTGTTATTTGAAGACAAAGAAGGATAAAATGGGCCATTATCTTTCGGAGATTGAAGAACAATAATACAATATTGACCGCTGCAGATAGAAATTAAATCAAAAAATTGAGGAGGCTAAACAATGGGAAGAGTGATTGAAGGCGATCTAAATGGTGAAGGTATTGAGGCGGGCGTGGTGATATCCAGATATAATGATTTTATTACCGGAAATTTGCTCGAGGGTGCGAAGGATGCGATGATCAGACATGGGGTGGATGAGGATGACATCGATGTAGCCTGGGTTCCAGGATCTTTCGAAATTCCTATGGCAGCAAATAAAATGGTTGATTCGGGTAGATATGATGGAGTTATATGTCTGGGAGCTGTTATTCGCGGTGATACTCCTCATTTTGAGTACGTATCCTCAGAGGTTTCCAAGGGCATCGCCAAAATAGGCCTGGACGCTGATATACCTGTAACCTTTGGTATACTGACGACTGATACCATAGAACAGGCAGTGGAAAGAGCAGGAACCAAGGCTGGAAACAAGGGTTTCGAAGCTGCAGTTAGTATGCTGGAGATGGCCAATCTAATGAAAAATATATAATATCGTGATGGAAGAGAAAAATAAGGATGAAAACGGTTCCAGGCTGAAAAAAGCTGCTCTAGTTTTAAACGGCAAACCTGAGAGCAAAATTTCTCTGCAGAATCGCCTGAATGAGGAGGATTATGATGAGATAATAGCAGCTGACGGGGGGGCGAAGATACTTTGGGATATAGAAGTCAGTCCTGATCTGGTGATAGGAGATATGGACTCGCTTTCCCAGGAGGCCATCTCTGAACTGAAAGATAAAGGGAGCAAAATTTCATCATTTCCCCCGGAAAAGGATGAGACAGATGCAGAATTAAGCCTGCAGTATTGTTCCCGGCAGGAAATAGAGTCAGTGGATATACTTTCCGCTCTGGGAGGCAGAGTTGATCAGCAGATCGCAAATATATTCCTCCTGGAACTCGCGGAAAAGCTGGATCTTAAGGCTGTACTTCTGGACGGGGGGCTGGAGATAGGATTGGTAGGGAAAAAAACCGTCTTCAAAGATTGTGAGGGAGCCCGTCTATCTCTGCTGCCGCTGGATAAAATAGCCGGCAGGATCAAAATTGAAGGCTGCAAATATAACGCCAGCGAGATCGAGCTCAAAAGATACAGGACAAGAGGATTGAGCAATTTGATAACTTCTGAGCTGGCGCTGGTGGAGAATCAGAAGGGCACGCTGGTATATATGATCGATAAAAAACACGGAAAATTTAATAGTGATTAAAATATCACAATAACTGAAGACAAGAAGATCTTAAAATAAATATACGCCAGGAAAGTTGTTTTCTCTCTTTCCTGGCGAATAGTTGTATTGATGAGAAATATTTGCTTTTGAGCGATCGATTGTTCGCTGGCTAGTGAGCCTTTATGATCCTGTTATTTTTTATGCACTGAGTGCAAACTTTGACCCTTTTCTTTTTTCCATCCACCATAGCTTTTACTTTTTTAAGATTCGGACGCTGAGTTCGCCCTGATTTACCGGTGATATTTTTACCAACACCACCTTCTTTTTTAGCTTGACCCCGTCTAGTTATGGAATTGGCATTGTTGCCACCTTTGCCGCATATTTCACAGACTCTGGACATAATTTAACACCTCCTGATGAAATCTTTTTTACCGGGATGATAATCGATATATATGATATCATACCGAATATGACAATTACAACACGTCAGAAGAATTTTATGCGATTAATTTGCAAGTTTATAATAAGTATTATAGAATGAGAATGGTATATGCAACAAATTATTTTGCAAAGTCAAGATGCGAGGTGAAATTATGAGTACGTCCTGGCAGACGGATCTGGGAAGCGTTATAGTGGAAAAAGAGGTTATAGCCAAAGTTGCAGGATTGGCTGCAATGGAGTGTTATGGATTGGTCGGCATGTCATCACAAAATGTTCAGGATGGCCTGGCTGATATTTTAGGCTGGGATAATATGACCAAGGGAGTGACGGTGGAGATAGAAAATAATTCGGTCAGACTTCAGCTTAACATAATCGTTGAGTTCGGAACAAATATAGCTCAGGTTGCCAATAATGCTATGCAGAGGGTTAAATACGTCATCCAGGATAAACTGGGTATTGACGTGGAAAAAGTTGATATAAACGTTCAGGGAGTGAGGGTAGAAGATGAGCAGTGGTAGAGATAGGGCTGGCCAGGAAATTGTCGAAGCTCAAAAATTGAAAAAGATGTTTGAGGTTGCCTTACAGCTGCTGGAGAACAAAAAATCCATAGTAAACTCATTAAACGTTTTTCCTGTTCCTGATGGAGATACCGGGACCAACATGTTTCTAACCCTGAAAGAAGCCATTGAAGAAATCAATGGCAGCGACTCCGAGCACGCGGGTGAAATCTGTCATAAGCTTTCCCGCGGTGCTTTGATGGGGGCGCGGGGAAATTCAGGTGTTATTTTATCCCAGCTTTTAAGGGGTTTTGCTCAGGAGAATAGAGAAAAAGAAGTGCTGGAAGCCGAGGATTTTGTCAGCGGATTTGACGAAGCTTCTCGAGTCGCCTATAAAGGTGTGTTAAAGCCGGTCGAAGGAACTATATTGACCGTTTCGCGCAAAGCTGCTGAAGGCGCTCAAAAAGCTCTGGATGAATCGAATGATTTACAATTCATCTTCGAAGAAACCCGGAAAGCAGCTGAAAAAGCATTGAATAAAACTCCCGAACAACTTTCTGTCCTCAAAGAAGCAGATGTTGTGGATGCAGGGGGGCAGGGTTTTGTTTTTATACTGGAGGGCATGCTGAGAGCGCTGAAAGGAGAAGAGCCGGTAAAAACCGTAGTTGATATAGAAGATGCTGAAAAAGATCTGGATAAGGATAGTCTGGAGCATACTTACTGCACCCAGCTGCTCATAAATCTGGAAAATAATGATGGTCAGCAGCGAATTGATAAGATAAGAAAAGAGCTGAACAATTATGGCAGTTCTCTTATGGTGGTGGGGTCGGATAATATAATCAAAGTTCATATTCATACCGACCATCCGGGAGTGATACTGGAGAATGCTCTGCGCAGAGGCATGCTGGAAAAGATCAGCATAGAAAACATGTATCTGCAGCAGGAAGAAACCCATGAGGATTTTATAGACGGTTTTGAGGCTGATAAGACGACGGCTTCGGGAGTCTCTATCAATAATAAAGCGGATGCAGGAGAAGCTGCCGGCGAGCATAATTCTATTGAAAACAAATCGAAAAAAAGAGGAATTGTGGCCTGTTCTGCCGGTCAGGGGGTGGCAGATATATTGATGGATCTGGGAGTTGATGAGATAATCAGGGGTGGGCAGTCAATGAATCCCAGCACCAATGATTTTCTTTCGGTTTTAGAGGAGATTCCCTGCGAAGAAGTGATAATTCTGCCCAACAATAAAAATATTATTTCGGCCGCCCGGCAGGCTGCAGAGCTATGTCAGGAAAAAGAGGTTGAAGTTGTGCCTACCAGAGCTTTCACCGAGGCCATAGCTTCTCTTCTCGCTTTTGATGATCAGGGAGAGCTAAAGGATATAGTCGAGCAGATGAAGGGAGAGCTGGAGTACGTCAAAACTATTGAAATCACTGAAGCAGTTAAGGATTCCAATCTTAAGGATCTTTCAATTGAAGAGGGCGAAGTTATAGGAATAGTGGAAGGAGATATAACCGGCAAGGGTGAAAATTATCATGATGTAGCTTTAAGAATGGTCAAAGAAAATCATGAATTTGAGGACCTGATTACTATATATTACGGGGAGGAAATCTCCGAAGAAGAGGCCGAAAAGCTGCAGGAAGAGATAAAAAAATCGCTGGATGATAATTTCGAGCTGGAAGTTGAGATTTACAGCGGCGGACAGCCTCTTTATCCCTATATCATATCTTTAGAGTAGACATAACGGGTGGTGAAATACTTTGAAAACAGCAGTTTTGACAGACAGCACCTGTGATTTGCCCCGGGAAACAATTGAAGAGAAGGATTATTTGCATACAATCCCCTTAAATATCAATTTTGCAGAAGAAAAATTTGTCGATAGAGAGGACATTACCCCGGAAGAGTTTTTTGCAAGAATAGAAGAAACCGGAGAACTTCCTTCTACCTCTCAGCCTTCAGTGGGAGATTTTTTAAAGACTTATGAAGAGCTGGAAAAAGATTATGACCAGATTATTTCCCTGCATCTTTCCGGTGAGCTGAGCGGCACCCTGAACTCTTCAAAAACTGCTGCTGCCGAGATGGAGGGAGTGGATATAAAAATATTTGATTCCAGATCCGCATCTCTGGGACTGGGATTTCAGGTATTATTGACCTGCCGCCTTCTGGAAAACGGATTTTCCTGGCCTGAAATCGAGAAAAATTTAAAGGTCATGAAAACCAATACAGGTGTTTTTTTTACCGTGGATGATCTGACCTATCTGGAAAAGGGCGGCAGAATAGGAAAAGCCAGCTCATTGATAGGATCGATACTCAATTTTAAACCCTTACTGGAGCTTTCCGGTGACAGTGGTGAGGTAACCCCCCGGGGTAAAGTTCGAGGGAATTCGCGCTTGAGGGAAAAGCTGATAAAAGAGATAGAAGAAGTTTTTCAGGAGGAAGAAAATGTCTGGCTGGCGATACTTTACGGATCCCGGCAGAGAGAAGCTCTTCTTTTGAAAGAGATGATTGAGAAAAAAGCCGGGGAGAAGGAGATAGATTTGAGACTTTGGCAGAGAGAAATCAGTCCGGTGCTGGGCTGCCATACCGGCCCTTCTGTTTACGGTCTGGCTTTGACTGCCGGTGATTTTTTGGCCTGAAACTTTAAATTTTACAGGGAAAGGATTGATTTAAATTGAGAATTATTTCAGGAAAAGCCAAAGGAACCAGATTAAAAACTGCCGATTCGAATCAGGCGCGACCTACGAAGGATGTAGTAAAAGAAGCTGTTTTTAATATGATCCAGAATTTTCCTGAAAATTCTCGCTGCCTGGATCTTTATGCTGGCTCCGGCAATCTCGGGCTGGAAGCAGCCAGCAGAGGGGCTGAGCAGGTCACTTTTGTTGAAATTGAAAGGCCAAACTGCGAGATCATCAAAAAAAATATAGAAATTTTAGGGTTTGATAATATTTCCGAGGTGTTCTGTCAGAAGGCATCGGCCTTTTTAAATTCTACCGGGCAAAAGTACGATCTGGTCTTTATCGATCCGCCCTATGATTCTGATGAATACGATAAATCTCTGCAGAAGCTGATAAATCAGGATTGTTTGATCAATCCTGCCATAATTATTGTGGAGTTTTATCAACGGGAAAAACCTGAAATGGATCTTGATGATTTTTTGATACTTCGTGAAAAGGAGTACGGCAACACGGGAATTTATCTTCTCGAATATCAGGGTTAATTATGAAGTTTGGAGGGAGAGCATGAATGAAAAAATTGTTTACCCGGGGACATTTGATCCTCTTACCCTGGGGCATATGAATATCATAAAGAGGGCGGGAAATATATTTTCCGGGCTGGTCGTGGCCGTAGCCGAAAACACAGAAAAAAGCCCCCTTTTATCGGCAGAAGAGAGAACTAAAATCATAAAGAGCGAGCTGGAAGATTACCCGCAGGTGGAGGTAGATTCTTTCGCAGGCTTGACTGTTGATTATGTTAAAGAAGGGGGGTTCTCGGCTGTTTTAAGAGGTTTGAGGACGGTCAATGATTTTGAAAATGAAATGAATATGGCGGCTATGAACAAGGTGCTGGACGAAGAAATAGAAACTATTTTTATGATGACTGATCCGGAATTTTCTCATATAAGTTCCAGTCTGGTCAAAGAAGTCGCCAGGTTCGATGGGGATCTGGAGAAATTTTTGCCGGAAAGTTCGGCTGAGGCATTGGATCAAAAGATCGAAAAATAGCGGAATGAATTGATTTAAATTAGTGTTAATATGACTAAAACTATATTCAATCAATATTGATGTGGAAAAGACCCTGAATTTTTTCTGAGGAGAAAAATGTATGTTTGATTTTAATAGCAAAAAATTCAGTTCACAGCGCAGGGTCGTTCTGGGAAGAAGAGGAATGGTGGCTGCCACACAGCCTCTGGCGGCCAGCTCCGGACTTCGCATGATTCAATCAGGCGGCAATGCCTATGATGCTGCCCTGGCATGTGCTGCGGCTTTAACAGTGGTGGAGCCCACTTCTAACGGGCTTGGGGGAGATTGCTTTGCTCTTTTTTCTCGAGATGGTGAAATAAAGGGTATGAATTCCTCGGGCTGGCTGCCTGAGGATTTTAATCGATCGGAAATAGATAATCTCTCCCGGAAAAAAGATCAGCTCGATCCATACAGCTGGGAAGCCGTAACAATTCCCGGACAGCTTGCCGGATGGAAGTATCTCAAAGATGAATATGGCTCATTGAGCTGGCAGGAGATATTAAAACCGGCCATAGAGCTGGCAGAAAAAGGATTTCCTGTGTCGCCTGTTGTTGCCGAATGCTGGAACAAGGAATTAAATGATTATAAAGACAATCTCTCCCGCGATCATTTACAGACTTTTCTGGAAACTTTTACTGTCGAGGGCAGAGCACCTGCAGCCGGAGAAATATGGAAATGCCAGGATCAAGCCCGAACTTTAAAAATTCTGGCTGACGAAGGCATGAGATGCTTTTATGAGGGCAGGCTGGCTGAAAGAATAGCTGCACATTCTTCCCGAACCGAAGGCTATATTTCTGAAGACGACCTGGAAAAGTTCAGCCCCAATCCGGTTGATCCGCTCAGTATTGATTATAGAGGTCATAAAATTTATGAACTTCCCCCCAACGGACAGGGACTTATAGCTCTTCAATCTCTTAAAATTTTACAGGACTACGGTTTTGACTGTGTTAATGATCCGGCAGAAGTCCACCTGCAGATAGAGGCTTTGAAGCGGGCTTTTGCCGATGGAGAAAAATACATAGCTGATCCGGAATTTTTCGGATTGAACCCGGAAAAACTGCTCGACGACGACTATATCGATGATAAAAGAAAAAATATTACTGATTCAGCTCAAATCCCCCGCCCCGGTAATATCGATAAAGGCGGCACGGTTTATCTGGCGGCGGCAGATCACAGCGGAAACATGATTTCATTCATTCAAAGCAATTATAAAGGGTTTGGTTCTGGCATCGTGATACCAGGAACCGGAATAGCGCTGCATAATCGAGGCTGTAATTTCACTCTTGATAAAAAGTCGGCCAATTATCCCGAGCCTGGCAAGAAACCCTACCATACCATAATACCGGGATTTTACAGTTCTCCTGCCGGCAGCCTGCAGGGGCCTTTTGGTGTTATGGGGGGGTTTATGCAGCCCCAGGGACATCTGCAGGTCTTACAAAAAATGATCGATTATGATTTAAATCCTCAGGAAGCTCTGGATGCCCCCAGATGGTGCTGGCAGGATGATAATCATGTTCTTTTTGAGCCAGAATTTGACCATGATATTTTGAATAAACTGGCGAAGAGAGGTCATGAGGTCGAATATGGCCTGGACAGGAGTGTATTTGGCAGAGGGCAGATAATTTTTAAAGATATGGCAGATAATACCCTGATTGGAGCTGCTGAATCACGGGCTGATGGGCAGGTCGCAGTTTATTGAGAGGTGAAATTAATTATTATGCCGGAGAAAAAGGCTTTTTCCTGGCCAAGATTGCTAATAGGCATTTTGCTTCTGACATTCGTAATTCTCAATCTTGTTCCCTCTGCTTATTATCTTCTTGAACCGGGACCTCCGATCAAAATTGCTGATCTTATAGAGGTGGAGAATAGCAGTCGAGAGGAAGACTGGGGAAATTTTTATCTTACTTCGGTGAGCCAGAAGCGGGCCTCACTCTGGGAGGTTATTCAGTTTTTCCTGATTCCTTTTGATTCAGAAAAAGAACTATCTCCGGTTGAAGAAGCCATTCCTCCCGGAATTTCTGAAGAGCAATATTTTGAGCTGATGGGCCAGCTGATGCAGGAAAGTCAGATTGAGGCCAGAGCTGCTGCTCTAACCCGGGCCGGTTATGAAGTGGTAATAGAAAGCAGAGGAGTTGAAGTCGTGAGTGTTTTTGATGATAGCCCGACGAGGGAAAATCTGAAACCAGGAGATATAATAACCCGGGTGGATGACCGGGAAATTGAAATGCCCACTGAAGCGGTGGATGTTATTTCGGAACGGGAGATTGGAGAGAAAGTCAGGTTGAATATCCTGAGGAACGAAGAATTGATTGAAAAAGAGGTCGAAACTTTTGAATATCAAGAAAGACCCGGACAGGCGTCACTGGGTATTATAATCACCTCGGCCGGGCTGGATTACGAGATGCCGCCGCTAAATATCGAGTTTGAAGAAAAAGATATTGTCGGCCCCTCAGCGGGTTTGATGTTCGCTCTGGAAATTTATAATCAAATAACTGAATACGATCTGACAGGGGGCAGAGATATTGCTGGTTCAGGAGAAATTGATCATAGGGGTAACATTTCCCGGGTGGCAGGCATTGATATGAAGATTATCTCGGCCGAGCGCGAAAATATAGGATATTTTGTTTTGCCTGAGGACAACAGACCCGATATCGACGACGGCAGAGAACTGGACCTGGAAATTATAACTTCTGAAAGCCTGGAAAAGCTGATCGAGAAGCTTGATATCGTCAGATCTTTCAGGCCGCTTCATTCTATCACTGGAGTATAGAAATCTCTGTGTGATTTCCTTTTGCTTTCAGAGGGGTATAGAAGGGTGAAAATATCAGTCGCCATCAGATCAAGGCTTATCTGCAAAATTTTATCATCCTGAGAATTGAAGTCGGTCTGAGAGGTGAGGCTGGAAGGATTGGTAATTACCGGCAGACGGGCCCGGCGATTTAGTTCGCCGAGTATATTTTTGCTTTCAGATTTTACGGCCAGAACTCTGAGATATTGAGGAGAATCGACTCTATTCCCCGCAGTTATTTTGGCGTTGTAATCAAAAACTCTCAGGGCTGCCTGCAGTAAAACTCTTCTCACTCTACCTTCGGTATGGGTTTTGGAGGAGGCTGTATTAACAATTTCTTCGAAGCTGGAACATCCATCTTTTTGAGACTTTATGATGGAATTGACCAGATCATCTGCAGAGTCGGGACATTTACGGAGCTCGCCTTTCGTTCTCTGGCGCAAAAGCCCGGGAATCAAGCGGGAAAAATTCTTTCTATCCGCCGGGGCAAGTCCGTTCTGGCAGGCTTTATATAAAATTTTCATCGTGGTTTGAGGTACGAAATCCTTTATTTTCTCCATTCTGCCTTTATATAATTTTTTTCTCAAAGAGGTCGCACTGGCAATTTTGTTTCCGGGTTCGATATATTCGTCATGATAGTCCGCTCCTTTTCGTTTTATGGTTTTGGGGTCAAGATCTAAATTTAATTCTTTTATATTTTTAATGTATTCTATCCCTAAAATATTATTGGGTGACGATAAAATGTCTGCTGGAGATGACAATTCTCTGTCAGTAAAATCGCCTCCGGTTTCAGGCCTGCTGCTGTAATATTTATTCAGAGCTCGATTACGCGCCTGCAGGAAAGATAAACCGCTTTTTAGCTCCTCATTCATCATTTTTTTAAATTCAATCGGTTCCTCGGCCAGAATAGAGGCAATTTTCTCTAAAATTTTTATATCTCCCTGTTCACTGCCGAATACAATTTCGTCAACCATACCTGTTTCGGCCAGAGTTTCTACAGCCCCTCTGGCAAAGGAATGTGCTCCGCGGATGCAGGATGATGTGGGCAGTTCCAGAACCAGATCAACCCCTGCTCTCACAGCCATTTTAGCCCTCTGCCATTTATCCAGGCAGGCCGGAACACCGCGCTGAGTGAAGTTGCCGCTCATGACAGCGATGACATATTTTCCGCGGGTTATATCTCTGGCTTTCTGCAGATGATAAAGATGTCCATTATGAAAAGGATTGTATTCAGTTATGACTCCAGCTGCTGATTTCATAGGCTTTCCCTCCCGGTGAATTAACTTATTATGGATCTTCTTGTCTTAAGCTGGTTAATAGGTGTGTAAAAAACCTCATTTAGTTGTACTGTAAGATATAAAGCTTCGTTCACAATGAAATTTTCCCCGATCTTATACGATATCTATCAACTGATAACAAGAAGACCCCTTATTATTTGAGAAAACTTAATTATATGAAGTTTAATAAATATTATTTATAACAAGGATTTTCCAGTAATGATATTGTATATAGTTAGTGAAGCATATTTACTCAGATAATACTATACATAACCATTATAATAAATATTTTATCATTTTGCAGGGTATCTTTTCGGGCTTGCAGGATTGGATTTTTATAATTTAAACCTGTCGACATATTCCACTGGAGGTAGATTTTATGGATGTTATAGGAAAAATTCGTGAAAAAGCTCGCAATACTGAAAGCAAAATAGTTCTTCCGGAAGCTCACGATGAAAGAATACTCAAAGCGGCAGAAGTTATTATCGAAGAAGGTATCGCTGACTTGATTTTGCTGGGAGAAAGAGAGTATACAGAACGGAAAATTGAAAATCTCGGCCTGGATATAGATTTTTCCCGGCTGGAAAGTCCGGAAGGCTCCAGCAGAAGAGTTGAGATGGGTGAATTGTTGTTTAAAGTCAGGAGACACAAAGGGTTGAGCCGGGGAGAAGCTTACGAAAAGACTGCAGATCCTCTTTATTATGGCACTCTTCTGGTAGAGTCAGGTCATATTGATGGCCTGGTAGCTGGAGCTGATAATCCGACCGGTAAAGTTTTGAAACCCGCTCTTCAGATTATCAAAACTGAACCCGGAATACAGGTTGTTTCCGGTGCTTTCATCATGGTTTTAAACCAGAGTGAATTTGGAGAAGAGGGACTATTGGTAATGGCGGATTGCGCTGTCAATCCGGAGGTTAATCACGAGATTCTGGGTGAAATAGCTGTCAGCACCGCTGAAACGGCAAAAGATATTTTAGGGATCACCCCCAGGGTTGCCATGCTGTCTTTTTCTACCGCCGGCAGCGCTTCCCATGAACTGGTGGATAAAGTCAAAAAAGCGACCGAAAGGGCCAATATTTTGGAGCCGGGTCTTAAAGTAGATGGCGAACTGCAGGTTGATGCAGCACTGATTCCTGAGGTGGCCGAAAAGAAAGCTCCAGACAGCGAGATTGCCGGTGAAGCCAATGTATTGATATTCCCTGACCTGCAATCAGGAAACATTGGCTACAAGCTGGTCCAGAGGCTGGCCGGCGCTGAGGCTGTTGGGCCCGTGCTGCAGGGGATAGCAAGCCCTGTTAATGATCTTTCCCGGGGTTGTTCGGTGGAAAATATAATAAATCTGGTGGCGATCACTGCAATTCAGGCTGATAAACAATAAAAATAAGGACAGATATACAAACTGGTTAAATTACAGGAGGTTAACTAAATCAAAATGAAAATACTTGTTCTCAACTGTGGAAGTTCCTCGGTTAAGTATCAGCTTATTGATATTTCCAGCGAAGAAGCTCTGGTTAATGGTATTGTTGAAAGAATAGGAATAGAAGGATCTTTTCTGGAACAGGAAATCGGTTCCGAAGAAATTCAGATAGAAAAGGAAGTTGAAGACCACTCTCAGGCAATAAATCTGGTTATTAATACTCTGCTGGACGACGAGAAGGGTTATCTTGAAGATATAGAGGAAATTTCGGCAGTTGGTCACAGAGTTGTTCACGGGGGTGAGAAATTTTCAGAATCTGTCGAGATCACCGGAGAGGTAATAGAGCAAATCGAAGAAGTTTCCGATTTAGCCCCTCTCCACAATCCACCCAATCTGGCGGGAATCAGGGTCTGTCGTGATCTGCTGCCGAATATTTCTCAGGTGGCTGTGTTTGATACTTCATTTCATCAAACCATGCCCGAAAAGGCATATATGTATGCTCTACCCTATGAATATTATGAGGAGTATGGAGTACGCCGTTATGGATTTCACGGCACCTCACACAAATATGTTGCCCGGCGGGCTGCTGCTTTGATGGAGCGGGATATTGAGGATTTAAATATTATAACCTGTCATCTTGGCAATGGCGCCAGCCTGGCAGCTGTTAAAGAAGGAAGCTCTGTGGACACGAGTATGGGCCTTACTCCCCTGGAAGGATTGGTCATGGGGACCAGATGTGGAGATATCGATCCAGCTATTGTGCCCTTTTTACAAAAAAGGGAAGATTTATCTCCTGAAGAGATCGACGATGTTATGAATAAAAATAGCGGCATGCTGGGACTTTCGGGTATCAGTAACGATGCCAGAGATATCGAAGAGGCAGCTGAAGAGGGAGATGAAAGGGCAAAGCTCACAGAAGATGTTTTTTGTTACAGAGTAAAAAAATACATAGGAGCATATGCCGCTGCTATGGGCGGCCTTGATTGTGTGGTGTTTACGGCCGGGATAGGCGAGAATTCTGTAACAATGAGAGAAAAAATATTAAAAGATCTTGATTTTCTCGGTCTTGAAATCGACGATAAGGCCAATCAGATCAGAGGAGAAGAGAAAATAATTACAAACCCGAATTCGGAAACGGCTGCTGCTGTTATACCGACCAACGAGGAATTGATGATTGCCCGTGATACCGCCAGAATAGCCGGGATATTACAATAAAAAACGGATTTAGCGGAGCAAACATTTCGGTTGGTCCAAAATCACCCGGTAAAACTAAATAAACATTTTTGACACACCTGTTTACCATGAACTCAAAGAGAAGCTATTGCAATTTCTACCTGCCTGTGCTCCTGTTTTTTGTACGGGCAGGTAGGTTATTTTTATCTGTATTAAATTTTATTTTGCCCGGCTGTTCTTGACATTACCGCAGTTAATGAGATATAATTATCCTTGATTACAGTGATCTAATTTTTTATTATCAAGCTGCATCCCCCGGATGGAGGGATAGATCATGCTTTTAGATTTGACCGGCCTTAAAGATGAAACCGGCTATATAAAAGTGGAAACTTCTGTTAATCCCGAGAATATAACTTTCTTAGGCAGGAAAATTAAAATGCCTCTCGATTTTCGGTTGAGCCTTGATATTTTTGGCGAAGAAAAAGAAATAGTCTTCGCCGGGGATTTGAAGGGTGAATTCTTGCTGGAGTGCAGTCGCTGTTTGAAAGAGTTTAAAAAGGACGTCAATGCAGAACTCGAATTTACTATTGAAAGAGAAGAAATAGAAGATTACAGCAGTGTAGATGTGGGTGAGCATGTCAAGGAAAATTTAATTCTGGCTATACCGATCAAAGCTCTCTGCCGCAAAGACTGCCAGGGGATCTGCAGCAGTTGTGGACAGAACTTAAATAAAGGCAGCTGTGAATGTGTTCAGGACAGCGTGGACCCACGATTGGAAAAGCTGGAGCAGTTTTATAATTCTGGAAATGAATAATACCTATATAATTTCAGTATATTAAAGCAAATGATTTGAGGAGGTGGAGAATTTGGCTGTTCCCAAGCGGAGGACTTCTAAGACAAGAAAGCGGAAGCGTAGAACTCATAAAAAAATTAAACCCAAAAACCTGAACAACTGTGATAACTGTGGAGAGCTTGTTATGCCTCACAGAGTTTGCGTGAGCTGTGGATATTATAAGGGTGAAAAGGTGGCCGAAGTAAAAGGAGAATAAAAAATTAAAGAATTATGGTCGTAAAACACACCTGCAGTGGTTGCAAGCTGCAGGTTAATTTTTATTACATTTGTTTAATTTGATTTATAGAAATTTATTATATATAATATTGTCAGGATATTGGTATACAATTATTTTTGTTTACATGCCGGGTAGACAGAGGAGGATTTGGACTTATGTATATTGTTGTAGATGCGATGGGAGGAGATAATGCTCCAGAAGAGATTGTCAGAGGATCAATTAGCGCGCTTGAAGATTTGGAAGATCTCAATATAATTTTGACTGGCAAAAAATCTCAGATAATTTCTTTTTTATCGGAAAAAGAGCAGCGAGAAGATCTGGAGATTTTAGATTGTGAAGAAGTTATAGAGATGAATGAAAAACCAGCCCGGGCTCTGAAAAGAAAAAAAGACACTTCGATAGGGAGAGCAGCAGACCTGGTTGCGTCGGATAAGGCTCAGGCGCTCGTATCGGCAGGAAGTACAGGAGCTTCCCTGGCTGCAGGAATTATAAAAATAGGCCGTCTTTCCGGAATAAAGCGCCCGGCTATCTCTGTGGTGCTGCCTACAAAAAAGAAGCCGGTGCTGCTGCTGGATGTAGGAGCTAACGCAAATTGTGAATCTTTTTATTTGAAGCAGTTCGCGGTCATGGGACAGATTTACTCAAAAAATATTATGAATAGGGATAATCCAGCTATCGGACTTATGAATGTAGGTGAAGAAGAAGGCAAAGGCAATAAGATGATCGATGAAGCTTTTGAACTGATATCCGAAGATGACCGCATTAAAAATTTCAGGGGTAACATAGAAGGGCGAGATATATTTACAGGAGAGCTGGATGTAATTCTTTGTGATGGATTTGCTGGCAATGTGATACTAAAAACTATGGAAGGCCTGGGGGAGTACATATTTTCTTTGTTAAAAGATGTTTTTACGGATAATTTGAAGACCAAAATCGGTGGTTTTCTGGTAAAGAATTCACTGCAGAATATGAAATCAGAAGTGGATTATCGTCAGTACGGCGGGGCGCCTATGCTGGGGTTAAAAGGCAATGTCATAATTTCTCATGGCAGTTCCGACGCTCTCGCCATAAAAAATGCCATAAAAGCTGCCGCCCGAACGGTGGAAAATGATATTGTGCCCATTATAGATGATGAAATTAACAGGGATGGTGAATAGATATGTCTTCAAGTTCCATTATTACCGGGCTGGGTAAAAAGGTCCCGGATAACGTTATGACTAATAAGGATCTGGAAGAGATTGTTGATACTACCGATGAGTGGATAACACAGAGAACCGGCATAAAAGAAAGAAGAATAGCAGATGAGGATACCAGCAGCTCAGATCTGGCCTACGAAGCCTCCCTCGAGGCCCTGGAAGAAGCTGATCTATCTCCCGAGGATTTAGAGATGATTATTCTGGCTACAGCCACTCCTGATATGTTATTTCCGGCTACAGCCTGCCTGCTTCAGGAAAGACTGGGCGCCGATAATGCAGGTGCTTTTGATCTGGAGGCCGGCTGCTCTGGATTCGTTTATGGTCTGGGAGTTGCAGATCAATTTATCAGGGCAGGAAACTATGAAAATATTCTGGTTGTAGGCGCGGAAACTTTATCAAAACTGGTGGACTGGGATGATAGATCCACATGCGTGCTCTTTGGAGATGGGGCTGGTGCTGCTGTAGTACAGCCTTCCTCTGAAGCTGGAATATTGAGCACTGTGATGGGTTCCGATGGCAGCGGAGGAGACAGTCTTTGTGTGCCCGCCGGCGGTTCTCTGCACCCCGCTTCTCAAAAGACGGTGGAAAACAAGCTTCATTACATCAAGATGGAGGGCAATCAGGTTTTTAAATTTGCAGTTAAGAAAATGGGGGCAGCTTCTGTTGAAGTTTTGGATAAAGCCGGCTATACTCCCGCAGATGTGGATTTTTTCGTACCTCATCAGGCTAATACCAGAATCATTGATGCGGCAGCCAAAAGACTCGATCTGGACATGGACAGCGTTATAGTAAATCTGCCTTTATATGGAAATACTTCCAGCGCTTCTGTGCCCATAGCTTTAAAAGAAGCTGTTGAGGAAAACAGGATTAAGCCAGGTGATTTGATAGTGCTTGTCGCTTTTGGAGCAGGACTGACCTGGGCTTCGGCCGCTGTAAGATGGAAATAAATAAACTACCAAAGTTGGATCGAACTAGGAGGCAAATTTTATGAACGATCTTTTTTACACCCCGCTCTGTGAAAAGCTCGGCATAAGATATCCCATAATCCAGGGAGGAATGGCCTGGGTTGCCACCGGTGAACTCGCGGGAGCAGTTTCGAAAGCCGGAGGATTGGGAGTGATTGGAGCTGGTAGAGCTCCAGCTGAGGAGATAGCTGAAGAGATAGATAAAGTAAGATCGATGACAGAAAATCCTTTCGCTGTGAACTTAATGCTGATGTCCGAACACATAGACGAGCTGATCGATTTAGTTGTCAGCAAAGAGGTCCCGATTGTTACAACAGGAGCCGGAAATCCGGGCAAATATATGGAGAGGCTGCAGTCAGCAGGAATAAAGGTCGTACCGGTTGTTTCATCGGCTGCCCTGGCCAGAAGATTAGTTAGATTTGATATAACCGCAGTTATTGCAGAAGGAAATGAAGCAGGCGGTCATATAGGAGAGATGGGAACTATCGCGCTGGTTCCTCAAATAGCTGACAGCGTGGACATTCCCGTTATAGCTGCGGGAGGCATTGCTGATGGACGAGGTCTGCTGGCAGCTTTTCATCTGGGAGCTCAGGCTGTGCAGATGGGAACAAGATTTGTATGTGCTGCTGAATGTCAGGCTGCCGGCGAATATAAAAATGCTATCATAGATGCCCGGGATAGAGATGCTGTTGTTACCGGTAGATCTACCGGTCATCCGGTCAGAACTATTAAAAATAAGCTGACAAGAAAATTGCACAAACTAGAAGAAAATGGAAAGGAAGACGAATTAGAGAGAGAGGCTCAGGGGGCTCTGCGCAGGGCTGTAATTGAAGGAGATATTGAGCAGGGCAGTGTAATGGCCGGGCAGATATCAGGAATGATTGAAAGAGAAATTTCTTCAGAAAAAATCATAGAAGAGATCATCGCTGAAGCTGAAGAAATTCTGGCTTCAGATTGCAGGGAGTTTAGGGAGGGTAAGAAATGACTGAGAGAAAGATTGCTTTTTTATTTCCCGGACAGGGAGCTCAAAGCGTTGGTATGGGAAAAGAACTGGCTGAAGAATTCGAGACCGTAGATAACTATTTCGATAGGGCTGAAAATATTTTGGAGCTAGATCTCAAAAGAATATGTTTTGAAGGGCCGGAATATGATTTAAAACTGACTGAAAATACCCAGCCGGCAGTATTTGCCCTGAGCACAGCCATCAGCCAGATAATACAGGATAAAGGGATCAAACCATCACTGCTTGCCGGACATAGTCTGGGAGAATACAGCGCTTTGATAGCTGCTGAATCCATAGATTTTTCTAAAAATCTTCGTCTGGTTCGGGAAAGAGGCAAAGCAATGGAAGAAGCTCTGCCCGCCGGTCTGGGCTCGATGGCAGCTGTTATAGGTATGGATGAGGAAGTTCTGGAGGAAATTTGTTCTCACATTAACGGTGTATGCGAAATCGCCAACTATAATACTCCCCGTCAATACGTTATTTCGGGGGAAAAAGAAGCCATAAATTCTGCTATAGAAAAATGCAATAAAGAGGGGGCCAAAAAAGTCATTGAGCTGCCGGTGAGCGGCCCTTTTCATTCGAGCCTTATGGAGCCGGCTGAGGGCAGGATGAAAGATGTGCTCGAGAGAACCGATATCTCAAAGCCCAAAGTTCCCCTGGTGGCAAATGTTACTGCTGAGCTTACGACTGATCCTCAAGATATCAGAAAGAATCTTTTAGATCAGCTGACAAACTCTGTTAGGTGGAGTGAGAGCATAGAAGTGATGAAAAGAGAGGGTATAGATACCTTCATAGAGGTAGGGCCAGGCAGAGTTTTAAAAGGGCTATTGCGCCGCATCGATCGTTCTCTGGATTGTTACAGCACCAATACTCCTAAAAGATTAAAGAAAACTCTGGAGGAATTATCATGATGAATTTTTCAGGAGAAAATGTTGTCATCACCGGCAGTTCAAGAGGTATTGGTGCAGCCTGTGCCAGAAAATTTGCTGAGCAGGGAGCTAACCTGATGTTGAATTATTACAGTGATGATAGCCAGGCCAGGGTGGAAGAACTGATAGATGAATTTGAAAATCTCGAAAATTCAGGCCGGATTATTAGCAGACAGGCTGATGTGAGTGACAGCGAGGAAGCTGAAGATCTCATAAAGACCTCCTTGAATGAGTTCGAAAGTATTGATATACTTATCAATAATGCAGGTATAACTCGCGATGGTTTATTTATGAGGATGAAAGAAGAGGACTGGCGGGATGTAATCGATGTAAACCTGAATGGTGTTTATAACTGTACTCATGCGGCCATAAGAAGTATGATCAAAAACAGATCGGGCAGCATCATAAATATGACATCTATAGTTGCCATGATCGGCAACCCCGGCCAGTCAAATTATGCAGCTTCCAAGGCCGGCATCATCGGTTTCACTCGTTCGCTGGCCAGAGAGGTAGCTTCCCGCAACATAAACATAAATGCAGTGGCACCTGGCTTTATAAAGACTGACATGACCGATGATATGCCGGAATCGGCCCGTGAGGAAATGCTTTCTAATATACCTCTTGCCCGGGAAGGAAAACCGGAAGAGGTTGCTGACACTGTTCTGTTTTTATCTTCAGATTTGGCTCAATATATAACTGGAGAAGTCATTAAAGTAACCGGAGGTTTAGGGATCTGAAAGGAGGTGAAAATATCATGGCAGATATCTTTGAAAAAGTATCTGACCTGATAGCCGAGGAGCTGGCAGTTGGTGAGGATGAAATCACTGCTGAAGCTTCTTTTATTGACGACCTGGGGGCGGACTCCCTGGACGTGGTTGAACTGGTTATGGCCATCGAAGAGGAGTTCGATCTGGAAATTCCTGATGAAGATGCAGAAAAAATTGAAACCGTTCAGGATGCGGTGGATTATCTGGAAAATAATCTTTAATATCTATCAATAATGATCAGCGTCCCCGTTGAGAAGCGGGGACATTTTTTGAGTTTTCTCAGGAGAAAATACATTGTCTATTAAACTCAGTCAGGCCAAAAATTATCAGCGTTTTTCTGGTCTGATTGGGTTTAATAGTCAAGCGGTGATAATAAGCTTTAACCGGAATTAGGGGGTTTTGAAATTGAGCAATGATAGGGTTGTAGTGACCGGCATGGGAGTTTTAACTTCTCTGGGAGATAGCCTGGAAGAATTCTGGCAGGGTATAATCGCGGGAGAGTCTGGCATAGATAAAATTGAAAGTATAGACGATGTTGAAAAATATCCCAGCCAGATAGGTTCCGAAGTTAAGGATTTTAATCCTGATTGTTATATCGATAAAAAATCCCGAAAAAGAATGGCGCTTTTTACCCAGTACGGAGTATATTCAGCGCTGGAAGCTCTGGAAGATGCTGATTTAGAAATAGAGGAAAATATTGCTGAGGAAACTGGTGTTATTGTGGGATCCGGTATTGGCGGGATTGAAGTAATTGAAGAGCAAATTACACGCTTGAATCAAAGAGGGCCTAAAAGAGTCAGTCCCTTCTTTATTCCCATGATGATATCCAATATGTGTGCCGGGCAAATTTCCATTTATGCCGGGGCTAAAGGTCCTAACAGCAATACTGTGACTGCCTGTGCATCTGCCACCCATGCGATCGGAGATGCCATGGAAGTTATTAAAAGAGGCGATGCCAGAGTCATGATAGCCGGCGGTACAGAAGCTTCGATTTCGCCTTCAGCTTTAGCTGGTTTTGGCAATATGAAGGCACTTTCCACCAGAAATGATGAGCCCAAAAAAGCGAGCAGGCCTTTTGATGATGAGAGAGACGGTTTCGTTATCGGGGAAGGAAGCGGAATGCTGATTCTTGAGGATTATGAGCATGCTAAAAATAGAGGTGCTGATATTTATTGTGAGATAAGTGGTTATGGTTCTACGGCCGATGCCTATCATATCACCCAGCCTGATCCTGAAGGTGAAGGTGCGGCCAGAGCTATGGAGGCTGCTGTTGAAAAGTCCAGCGTCTCCAGCGAGGACATTGATTATATAAATGCCCATGGAACTTCCACTCCTTTCAATGACAAACTAGAAACAAAAGCTATAAAAAAGGTCTTTTCGGATAGAGCTTACGATCTGTCAATAAGTTCGAGCAAGTCGATGATAGGACACCTGCTGGGAGCAGCGGGGGCTGTCGAATCCATAATATCAATTAAGGCGATAAACACCGGGCTTTTACCGCCGACGATCAACTATGAGAATCCAGACCCGGAATGTGATCTCGACTATATTCCCAACGAACACAAAGAGGTCGGGGAAGTTAAAGCTGTTATGACAAACTCTTTCGGGTTTGGAGGTCATAATGCCTGTCTGGTCCTAAACAGGCTTTAAAACGGGAAGGTGAAGATTTTGGTTGATGAGCTGATCGAGAAGGCAGATATTAAATCGCTCGAAAATAAACTGGGTGTTCATTTTGAAGACAAAAATTTGCTGCGTCAGGCAGTTACCCATAAATCATTTCCCAATGAAAACAAAAAGTTAAATATCAAAGACAATGAAAGATTGGAATTTCTGGGGGATTCAGTGCTTGGGCTGGCGATATCGACCTATCTTTTCAATAAATGTGAGAACTCTCCTGAAGGCGAGCTTGCCAAAACCAAGGCTATACTGGTGAGTTCTGAGACTTTGGCGGAAAAAGCCCGCAAGCTGGATCTGAATAAAAACCTCCTGCTCGGACGGGGTGAGGAAATTACCGGCGGTCGAGAAAGAGAGTCTATATTAGCTGATTCCACCGAGGCAATATTCGGTGCCCTGTACCTGGAAAAGGGGTTTGTCGAAGCTAAATCCTTTATCATATCTCTTTTCAAAAAAGATATCAATAAAGTTCTTTCCGGAGAATACGAGAAGGATTACAAAACCCTCCTTCAGGAGACCGTGCAGAAGGACAGCGATAAAACTCCTCAGTATCAGGTTATTGAGGAACTGGGACCGGATCACAACAAAAAATTTGTAGTCGAAGTCGAGCTTGCAGATGATAAACTGGGAAAAGGCAGGGGAAGCAGCAAAAAGAAAGCCGAACAAAAAGCGGCCAGAAAAGCCCTGGAAAATTTAGATATATATGCTGAAGAATAAGGACAGCTGCATTCTCATGGTACGATGACCTGCCTCAATTTCTGGAGAGAGAAATTCTCCAGGTCAGGTGGTGGATAAATAAATGTTTGCCATCAGAACTGCTATAACTATAGAGGAAGATAATGAGGACGAGATAAGGAAAGCCGTAAAAAAGATGACGGATGAATTGTTCAACAAAAACCGGATAGAGTTTGAAGAGATAGTGAGCATTATCTTCTCTTCCACTGCAGACATCTCCTCCCTCTATCCTGCTCAGGCTTTCAGAGAGCTCGGTTATGAAGGTATTCCCCTTTTTAGCTGTCAGGAACCGGAGATCGAAGATGGCATGGAAAAATGTATAAGAGCACTTTTTCATGTTGAGAGTGCCAGGATTGAACAGCAGGATATAAAACATATTTATCTGAGAAGAGCCAGAGAGCTGAGGCCGGATCTTGTTGATTAACATTAGATCAGTTTTTACATTTTTAACGGAGGTTTCTTTTAGATGGAGATAAGCATTGCTATTGATGGCCCTTCTGGTTCAGGAAAGAGCACAACGGCCAGAAGAGTGGCGCAGAGACTGAACATATATTACATTGATACAGGGGCGATGTATCGGGCTGTGGCGCTTTTGAGCATGAGAAAAAATATTGACCTTGAAGATAAAGATGAAATATCCCGTTTAAGCAAAGAAACTAACATAGAGTTCGGCCAGATTACCGGAGAAGATAGCCAGAAGGTTTTCCTTAACAATGAAGAGGTTACTGATTTGATCAGAACAAATGAAGTGGATGAAATAGTTTCTGAAGTAGCCAGCATTCCCGAAGTCAGGGAAATTATGCTCAATAAGCAGAGAGAGCTGGCCCGGAAGAGTGGAGTGGTAATGGAGGGAAGAGATATAGGATCAAGGGTTTTACCCGGCGCGGATTTGAAAATATATCTGACAGCTTCTTTAAACACCAGGGCCAGGAGGAGATTTCGCGAACTCAAAGAAAAAGGAAAGCAAATTGATTTTGCTAAAGTTAAAGATAATATAAGGTTGAGAGATGAACAGGACAAAAGCCGATCTCATTCTCCTCTGGTCAGACCTGATGATGCGATCGAAATAAAAACTGATGATTTTGGCCCGAATAAAGTTGTCGAAAAAATAATTGAACTGATCAAAAAAGAGGTGTAAAATTGAACCCTTTTACTTATTGGCTGGCCAAGCTGCTGGTCATAGTTATAGGCAGAATATTTTTCAGGGTGAAAGTTCGGGGGAGAGAGAATATCCCGCAGGAGGGTCCGGTTATCATTATGTCAAACCATATTAGTCTGCTTGATCCTCCCCTGCTTGGAGCTTTTTTACCCAGAAAAATTCACTATATGGCCAAAAAAGAATTGTTTGATAATAAATTAGCTGGCTGGCTGCTCGGTTCGCTGGGAGCTTTTCCGGTAAAAAGAGGCACAGGGGACAGGAAAGCTTTGAGAAATGCCCTAAAAATCTTGAAAAATGAAGGGGTTTTGGGAGTCTTCCCGGAAGGGACGCGTTACCCCGAAGGAGAACTCGGCGAAGCACATACAGGCTCAATTATGATAGCTTTGATGGGGCAGGCACCTATTGTTCCTGCCGGCATAAAAAACGTGAAAACCGGCGGAAGAACCACGATAAATTTTGGAAAGCCTATATATTTAAATGATTTTTACGAAGAAAAGCCGGATAAAGAAACTCAAAAAGAAATTGCTGAACAGGTTATGGCTGAAATTGAAGAGCTTCTTCAGATGGATTGATTTTCTTAAACCTTGAATATGATAGTAATTTGTTTTAGAATATAAGCAGGAATAATCCACAGTTTGAAGAACTAATTTAAAGAGTCTGATTGGAAGTTTCAGGAAGCTGAAAGGAGGTGCGAGCTGGATAGAGATAAAAAAAGCAGAAGAGGCAGGTTTTTGTTTTGGTGTCGAAAGGGCTGTCGAGATGGCTGTGAAAGCGGCCAAGTCAAACGATGATGGTGAAGTCTATACTTTAGGACCTATCATTCACAATCCTCAGGTAGTAAATAAGCTGGAAAAACTCGGAGTCAGGTCTGCTGAATCACTGGAGCAGATAGATAATGGAGTAATTATTATACGTTCTCATGGTGTCAGACCCGATTTATTAAAACAGGCCCGTTCCAGGGGTCTTAAAATTATAGATGCCACCTGTCCCTTCGTAAAGAAGGCTCAAGAAAACGCCAGCCATCTGGTTGAAAATGGCTATCAAACTTTAATTTATGGGGATAAAGATCATCCCGAGGTCAGAGGGATTTTAGGAGCTGCCGATGAAAAAGCCGTTATCATTGAGAATGAAGAGATGATCGATGATATGGACTTCGATGATAAAGTTGGTATTGTAGCACAAACTACCAAATCTCCGTCATCCTATCGCAGATTGGTCTCCAATCTGGTCTCGGAAATTAGAGAGCTCAAAGTTTTTAATACTATATGCAATACCACCCAGACCAGACAGAAAGCTGCTTTAAAACTAGCCGGAGAAGTCGAAGTAATGTTTGTGATCGGCGGTCATAACAGCGCCAACACGACCAGGCTGGCTGAGATGTGTTCTCGAACCAATACCCCAACCTATCACATTGAGACGGAAGAAGACATAGAATGGTCATGGTTAAACAATGTTCAAAAAATAGGCGTGACAGCAGGGGCTTCAACCCCCGACTGGTTAATTAAGGAGGTTATTCAGGCAATGAGCGAAGAGGAAAAAGACCTGGAAATGGAAACGAAAGAAAACGAAGAAACAGAGTTATCTGAAGAAAATGAAGAGGTGGAAGTTGAATTGGAAGAAGAGGAACCTGTTCAGGAGGAACTGGAAGAATCTGATGAGGCAGAAGAGGCAGATCAGGAGGTTAATGCAGAAGAGGATGTTGAAGAAGAGGAAGCTGAAGCAAAACAGGAATCAGAACATGAGGAGGAAGATGAAACAGAAGTGATGGAGCCCACCACTCAGGAAGAGATGATGGACGCAAACGATCTGGCTGATATTGAAAAAGGAGAACTGGTTGAAGGGACCGTCGTCGAAATAAACGAGAGAGGCGCTTATGTGGATGTAAATTACAAATCTGATGGATTTATTCCTTTGAGAGAGCTGAGCACCACCGAAGTTTCGGACCCTCATGAAGTGTTGGACTTAGATGAAGAGGTTAAGGTTGTAGTCCTTACCCTGGAAGATGAAGATGGCAATATGGTTTTATCCCGCAAAAGAGCTGAACAGGAAGAGGCCTGGGAGAGTATCCAGGAAGCGCACGAAAATGATGAGATTATAGAAGCTGAGATAACCAAGGAAGTAAAAGGTGGTCTCGTGGCTGATGTAGGACTGCGCGGCTTCATCCCCGCTTCGCATGTAGCCATCGGTTATGTTGAAGACCTCAGTCAGTATGTAGGTGAAGAACTAAAGTTAAGAGTGATTGAAGTTGATAAAAGTAATAATAATGTCGTTCTCTCACATAAAGAGGTACTTGAAGAGAAGAGAGAAAAACAAAAAGAAGAAACACTCGCTGAGCTCGAAGAAGGTCAGAAAGTTACCGGTGAAGTGACCAAATTGGTTGATTTTGGCGCTTTTGTAGATCTTGGCGGCATTGAAGGCCTTCTTCACATATCTGAAATGTCCTGGGGTAGAATTGGACATCCATCAGATGTGCTTTCAGAAGGTGAAGATATAGAAGTGAAAGTTCTTGATGTTAACAGGGAAGAAGAAAGAATTTCTCTGGGGCTCAAACAGCTTCTGCCAGATCCCTGGGAAGAATTTGCCGAAAAACATTATGAAGGAGAGATTATCGAAGGCAGAATCACTAAAATTGTCGATTTTGGAGCCTTCATGGAGATAGAAGATGGCATAGAAGGACTCATTCATATATCTCAGCTCTCAGAAAGACATGTTGAAACACCGGATGAAGTAGTAGAAGTTGATGAAGAACGCAAAGCCAAGATAATCAACATCGATCCCGAAGATAAACGGGTGGGATTAAGCCTTAAAGAACTCGAAGACGAACACAAGCCTCAAACTCAGACATCCGAAAAAACTCAAACACAGGAGAAAGCAGATGAAGACAGCGCTTCTGATGAGGATGAAGATTTGGAGGATGTGCCCTCGGGTGCAACCATAGGCGAGAGACTTGGAGATCTTAAAGATATGATGGACGAATAAAAAATCCATCTATAATTAGATCTGTTTTTAGGCCTGCCTTTGTAGGCAGGCCGAATTTTTATTTCATTTTTTTGAATTTTTTTCATTCTTTTATCGCTCTGAGTTGCTTGCTGCCGGCAAATATGGTATCATCACAATGTGTTAAAACTGTTTCAGGAGGAGAGCAGCATGGTTTTAATCTCAGGTGTCGAAAAAAATTCTCTGGCGGAAGAAAAGGGTGTTAAAAAAGGAGATAAATTGTTAGAGATCGATGGTAAAAAGCCCAGAGATTACATCGATTATATGCTGGGGACCTCACGCCCCTATTTTGAACTTTTGATTGAAAAACAGGTCGGCGGCCAGAGGCGCAGGCTGAATTTTAATCGTTCTTACGGAGACCGGGTCGGACTCGAATTTGAAGAGTTGATTTTTGATGAATTGAAGACCTGTCAGAATGATTGTTTTTTTTGCTTTGTAGATCAGCAGCCGCCTGATGTCAGGGATACCTTATCCTGCAAAGATGACGACTATAGATTTTCATTTCTAAAGGGCAGTTTTATAACCCTGACGAATCTAGCCGATATGGAGTATCAGCGAATCGTTGAAAATAATCTGTCTCCGCTATATATTTCTGTTCACACTACAAACCCCGATCTTCGCCAGAGAATGATGTCAAATAAAAAAGCCGGCAGGATTAAATCTCAGCTTGAATATCTTGAAGATAAGGGAATCAAATTTCACGTACAGCTGGTGATATGTCCGGGCTGGAACGACGGAGAAGAGCTGGATAGAACCCTGGATGATTTGCTGAATTATTCAAATTCTTTGCTTTCAGCTGGAATAGTACCGGTGGGTCTGACAGCCTGGAGAGAACAAAACGACATCAAATGTTTTGACGCCGAAAGGGCCAGAAAAACTACAGCAAGGGTAAAAAAATGGCAGAAAAAAAGTCGGGAACTGTATGGAGAGAACATTATATTTTTGGCCGATGAATTTTATCTGCTTGCCGATGAGAGCATTCCCGAGGAGGATCATTATCTGGGCTATCCCCAGCTGTCCAATGGAATAGGACTCACCCGTCTCAGCAGGAATAAGTTTCGCGAAAAGCAAAAAAATCTTTCCCGGTCAAATGTAGTAAATTCAGAGGTGAATATTATAACTGGCGAACTCGGCCGTCAGGCTCTGGAGCCAGTTTTTGCAGAGCTTGACTCTATTGAGGGATTAAATCTCAAAGTCATAGAGATTGAAAACTGTTACCTGGGTGAAGAAGTGACGGTTACTGGACTTTTATCCGGTAAAGATATCATCGATGAGATAAACTCCCGGGATTTAAAAGGCTATACTTTTATACCTGAAGTTATATTCAATGATTCCGGTTTAACACTGGATGATCTCACATTATCCGATATAAGCGAGCACTGCGGTGGCTCAGATGTTTTTTCATGTTCAGGTATTGAAGAAGTTTTGGAGGTGCTTTATGATGGAGAATCCGACGGTAGCTATTGTAGGAAGGCCTAATGTAGGGAAATCGACTTTATTCAACCGTTTAATCGCCGAGAGAAAAGCAGTGGTGGAAAAGTCACCCAATGTGACAAGGGATAGAATATATGGTAGAGCTCGCTGGAAAGGAGAAACTTTTGAGGTCGTAGATACTGGCGGACTGGATTTGGAATCCAGCGCGGAAATTGCTCAGAATATAAAATATCAGGTCGATAAGGCAATAGAAGAGGCTGATATAATACTTTTTGTGGTTGACGTAAGAGAAGGGATTTCTCCTCTCGACCGGGAGATATCTCAAAAATTGAGAAAATGTGACAGAGAGGTAATAGTTGCAGCCAATAAAATGGATGATTTTTCTGCTCAGGATGAGCCCTGGGAGTTTTACAATTTAGGTTTTGAAGACGTGTTGCCGATTTCAGCAGAGCACGGCAAAAATATCGGCGATCTCTGCGATAAAATTTTCGCCAGGATAGATATTGATGATTTCAAAAAAAATTCAGCAGATGATAAAGAGATTCTGGGAGTTGCAATTGCCGGTAAACCCAATTCTGGTAAATCAACTCTGGTAAATCAAATTCTTGGACAGGAAAGAGTCATAGTTTCGCCTGAGCCCGGTACTACCCGGGATGCAGTTGATTCGATTTTTGAGAGGGCTGATAACAAATTTAAGCTTATCGATACCGCCGGTCTGAGAAAAAAATCAAAAGTAGAGGAAGATGTAGAATATTACAGCAATCTTAGGGCGATCAGAGCTATCGAGAGAGCTGATGTTGTCGTAATGATGATCGACTCAGTGGAAGGTATAACGGAACAGGATAAGAAAATTGCCGGTTATGCTCATGATGAAGGCAGACCTATAATTCTTGCTCTCAATAAATGGGATCTTATAGAGAAGGATACCCATACCGCTGATATTTTTCGAGAAGAAGTTTATCGGCAGATGAAATTTCTCAGATTTGCTCCTGTGATTTTTATTTCTGCGCTGACCGGCAAAAGAGTCGGTGAGGTCCTGGACCTGATCGAGTACGTGTATGATCAGACCCTCCAGAGAATTAGCACCGGGCTTTTGAACGAAGTAGTGGAAGAAGCTGTCCAGATGAATGATCCCCCGGCCTATAAAGGCAAAAAGCTCAATATATATTACGCAACTCAGCCGGAGGTCCAACCGCCCGTGTTTGTATTTTTTGTAAATGATCCGGAGCTGGTTCATTTTGCCTATGAAAGATATCTGGAAAACAAAATAAGAGAAGCCTTTGGTTTTGTGGGGACTCCTATAATTTTGAAGTTCAAAGAGAGATAGAAATTATCAGGAGGAATGGATTAATATGAGATTAGTTATTTTAATTTTATTTGCCTATTTGATGGGCTCAATTCCGACCGGTTTTATAATCACCATGAAAATGCTCAATATTGATATAAGAAAACATGGCAGCGGTAACGTAGGTGCCACCAATGCGGCCAGAAAACTGGGTTTTAAAATGGGAGCTCTGGTTGCCCTGGCGGACATTTTAAAGGGTTTTTTCCCTGTGCTGATTGCTGGTTTTGTTTTGAGCAATAATTATCCGGCTTCGGCAATATATCTGGTCGGTATTGCAGCCATTCTCGGTCATGATAATTCTATCTTTCTTAAGTTTGATGGCGGAAAAGGAGTGGCCACCACTTTCGGTGTAATGCTGGGAATTTCGCCGCCCGGATTTTTGATAATGGCTCTAATATGGCTGGGAATTTCTTTCACACTCAAAATAGTTTCAGTGGCTTCTCTAATTGGGGCTTTTTCATTACCTGTCACAGCCTACATATTGAGCGGAGATTATTATCAGGTTTTATTTGCAGCTATAATTTTTCTGTCGATCGTGGTGACTCACAGGGGCAATATTCAGAGATTGCTCAGAGGAGAGGAAAATCCGATAAACCTGAACGATAGCTAATATTTTATCAGCGGGGTGTTAGAACCGAAAATGAAAAATTGCGCGGTTTTAGGCGGAGGCAGCTGGGGAACAGCTATTTCAGTTCTGCTGGCCAGACAGGATCACAATGTGAGACTTTACACCCGTTCTGCTTCCCGGGCTAGAGAAATTAATGAAGAAAGAGTCAACACAGGTTATTTTCCGGAAATTAAACTTCCAGAAGGAATTCAGGCCGGTTCCGATCCGAAATTTTGCCTGGCTGATGCGGATTATGTATTTATATCTGTTCCTACCGAAGCCACCAGCCAGATACTTTCCACAATTGAAGGATATTTGAGCGGTTCGGAAATAATCATCTCTACTGCCAAGGGCATAGATACTGATAAATTTAAAACCAATTTTGAGATAATAAACAATTATCTACCCAATACAACATCGGTACTATCCGGTCCCACCCATGCCGAAGAAGTGATTAAAAACATGCCGACAGCAGCCGTAGTTGCTGCCAGAAATAGCTCTATTGCCGGAGAGCTCCAGAGGCTTGTTTCTGATGATAGATTCAGAGTTTATCGAAATCAGGATGTTAGAGGAGTAGAACTGGGAGGGGCTGTCAAGAACGTTATGGCTATAGCAGCCGGTATCTCTGATGGGCTGGAGTATGGCGATAATGCCAGAGCTTCACTTGTTACCCGGGGACTGGCGGAAATCAGAAGAATTGGAGCTGCATTTGGAGCAAAAAGTAAGACATTTAATGGTTTATCTGGCCTCGGCGATCTTATCGTTACGGCAGGAAGTACTCACAGTCGTAATAGGACTTTCGGTTATAAGATTGGCTGCGGTTTTACGGTTGAAGATGCCCTGGATGAGGTCGGCCAGGTTGTGGAAGGAGTTAAAACCACCAGGGCGTTGTATAATTTTAACAGCGAAAGAAGCAGCTCTGTTGAAATGCCTATTACAAACCAGGTCTTTAAGGTGATTTTTAATGGTAAAAATCCCGAAAGAGCTGTGGACGAACTTATGATGAGAGAGTACAAAAGTGAATAAAATTAATCACTCTAAAGGAAGGAAATTTTGAACATGTCAAGAATATAAGATATTAGAGGTTCAGGAAATAATTATTAATTATTTCATCCGGGAGGTGAATTAATTGACCAAAACTGAACTTATTGACCACGTAGCTGAGAAAACGGATATGACGAAAAAGGATTGCGACAAAATCATCAATGCCACCTTTGACTCCATCATGGATTATCTGGAAGAAGAGGCAGATAAAGAAGAAGAGCAAAGAGACAAGGTACAGATAATAGGTTTTGGCAGCTTTGAAGTACGGGATAGACAGGAAAGAGAGGGAAGAAACCCTCAAAATCCTGAGGAGACCATTACCATCCCGGCCCGAAGTGTTCCCGTATTTAGAGCTGGCAAAACCTTTAAGGAAGCTGTCAAATAAAGATAGGACTATTACCCTGAAACATTCATTCCAGCAGCAAAAAAATTGATACTACATATTATAGACAACAGAAGCGGTTAATCTCCCGGCAGCTCATCTTTCCGGGAGATTTCTTTTATTCTTTCAAGGTATTTGTCTAAAGAAAATTTTCTTTCCAATCCGTTTCTATTCATATATCTGGTTTTGCCGAATATTTTTCTTTCCTGCCAGGCTCTGTCGTGTTTGCCAAAACACCAGCCTATACCTGAATAGCTATTGGGATCTCTGCCATCCAAAGCATATTTATTGTTTAAATAAAGACTCAGATCAAAAGCTTTTTTCGGAGTTTCTGTCCATTCCAAAATTTTCTTGCCCCAGTACATGCGCATATAGTTTTGTATTTTACCTCTATGGATCAGTTCCAGCTGAGCAGCATTCCAGTATTTATCATGTGTAGAAGCTGTCTCAAATTCGTGACGGCTGTAATTAAATTGCCTTTCATCGTCTTTGTGTTCTGCTAGAGTTTCTCTGGCCCATTCAGGAAGAAATTCAGGAAAGCAGTCGTAATTCTGATTGTAATAGACAAAGTTAAAGCTGAGCTCTCTTCTGACAGTCAGCTCATCCCAGAAATTTTCTATCACAATATCTTTTTTGCTGCTGTGTTCTTTAACTGCAATCGCTATTTCCCGGGGGGAAATGTGACCGAAGTGCAGATAGGGGCTCAGATCAGATTCACACTTGAGATCGGGATCGCTGCGGTTTTTTTCGTAGTGCTCAATCCTGTTATTCAAAAACTCAGTCAATCTTTCTCTGGCAGCAGAATAACCACCGGAAAAATTTTTAGCCTCGGATACTGAATTATTTAAATCCAGATCGTTAAGAAACTCATACTTTCTGGAAAACTTTTCGGGGATGCTGGTGTATTTGCTGCCATCGGGAATGTCACTTTTAAAATCCCAGATCTTTAGATATTCATCTATCTTGTCCTCGAGTTTTTTTCTGAGAGTATAGGCGGCGTATTCTTCTTTATTTGAAGCGGCCGTGACCGGAACTATTAAATTGGTGGAAATTCTTAGTAAAGGGATTTCGATCTCTTCAGCAAGAAGCTTTCTCCAGCTGCGGGCAGGTTTTATATAGCCGCTGTCACAGACCAGGGCTGCTGCTTTTTCGGATTCATTTTTGAGTTCAGTCACAGGGCTGCTGACTTTAATTTTCATACCAAAGCCGCTATCCTGCAATTCCTCGCTGCATTCTTTGACGCCATCATACATAAAAGCGAAATGTCTGTAGTTTCCACCCGGAAATTGAGGCATAAAAACAAAGCAGACAACCAGAGGCAGATTGAGATTGTCAGCGAGCAGGGAGGCTGCCGATAATGCTTTGTTATCTTTTTGTCTTTGAGTGCTCTGCATCCAGTACAGAACGTATTCTCCTTCAGAATTTATGTCTGTCTCTTTGAGTATCTCAATATCCTCACCATCAAATCCGCCTTTGAGAAGATGCTCTTCTAGATCATGAGAATTTGTCATTAACTTTCCTCCTGCTGATAATTTCTTAATGAAAATTTATAATTAACACTCTTTAATAAAATTATATGCAAAGATAAAAAAACCTGCAAAGTTCATTATTTTGCAGGAAATTAATTTTCGGCCCTAAATTATATAAGGTAGGAGAAAACAAAAAATAATTATTTTTAAATGACAGGAGGGTCTTATTAAATGCATAATGAAATTTTAGAAGCATTAAATGATCAGCTGAATCTGGAATTGTATTCCGCTTATGTTTATCAGGCTATGGGAGCTCAGATGGAAGAAGAAGGCTGGGAGGGTTTTGCTCACTGGATGGATATGCAGGCCGAAGAAGAACTCGAGCATGCCCGCAAAATTTACGACTTTATAAATGAAAGAGGCGGAAGAGTTGAACTGCAGGCGATCGACAAACCTCCTTTTGAATGGGATTCGGTAGTCTCTGCCTTCGAGACGGCGTTAGAGCATGAACAAAAAGTCACTCAGTCTATCAATGATATCGTTTCCCTGGCCCGGGAAGAAGATGATTATGCCACTGAATCTTTTCTGCAGTGGTTCGTGGATGAACAGGTTGAAGAGGAAGACACGGTGGAGGGTATACTCGACAAGATGGAAAAAGCAGGAGATCAGGGAATGCTTATGCTCGATAGCGTTTTGGGCAGGCGCGAAGAATAGTAAAATTTATCCGGCCAGAATTAAATAGGCATCAGTGCAGAAATTAATCTTACAACAATTATAACAGATTATAGCTTATATTTTAGGCGAGCCCTAAAAGGCTCGCTTTTTATCTGCTTGATTGAAGCTGCTAAATCAGTTATAATTGAGGCAGGTATCGAAATTAATAATACTAAAAATTTATGAGGGCCTGATATAATTATGCTGGATTTTTTCAAATCTTTGCTCAAAAAATTGGGGTTAATAAGAGGAAACTCAGAGTCAGACTCCATACTTATTGATGTGAAAGATGATAACTGCGGGAGAATTATGGAAGTTAGGGCTTTAAAAACTTACGATCTCCACAGAATATATGAGGATGAGCTGCCCGGAGAATACCGTCTTAAAAAAGTGGTAATATGTGATGAATGTTTTCAAAAAGTTTTTATTGAGGTTTTTTTCGACAGCCGTTATTCCATAGAATCTTACGAAGTTGAAGGTGGAGAAATAATTTTGGAAGATTGAATGCTGCCCTTAAATAATAAAAATTTTCGGAGGGGTTAAAAAATGTTTTTAATAGATAATATCGACGAGATTTATAGAGGTTCTGATGAGAAAAAAATTGAAGACGGCTACATTTTTATCGAAGATCAAAAGATATCTGAAGTTGGAAAAACCGGTGACAAAGCTTATAGAGAACTCAAAAAAGAAGATAAAAATTATATATTGATTTCAGGAGAGAATATGTTAGCTATACCCGGTTTGATTAACACTCATACTCACGCCGGGATGAATATGCTGCGGGGTTATGCTGACGATATGAGCTTAATGGATTGGCTGAAAAATAAAATATGGCCAGCTGAATCTCAATTAACTCCTGAAGATATCAGGATTGGCAGCAGATTTGCCATACTGGAGATGTTAAAGAATGGAATAACCGGTTTTAATGATATGTACTTTGCCATGGATCTTGTGGCCGACGAGGTAAAAAAGTCAGGTATCAGAGCTCAGCTAGGTTATGGTTTGATAGAAGAAAATGATGGGCAGGAAGGCCTGGAAAAAAGCGATGATTTTATCTACAGAAATCATAATGCTGCTAACGGTAGGCTGACATGTAATATAGCTCCTCATTCTCCTTATACCTGTTCCAGCGAATATTTAAAAGGCACAATGGAAATAGCGGATAAATACGATATAAATATTCATACACATGTGGCTGAAACCGAAGGAGAAGTTCAGAATCTGATTGACAGTGAGGGAAGACCTCCGGTAGAATATTTGCACAGTCTGGGATTTTTTGAACAGAATGTTATAGCAGTTCATTCTGTACATTTAAGTGATGATGAAATTGAAATTTTTGCTGAAAAAGATGTATCAATCTCTCACAATCCTACCAGCAACGCAAAACTTGCCAGCGGCATTGCTCCTGTCAAAAAAATGCTGGCAGAGGGAATTAATGTAACTCTGGGTACTGATGGGGCTGCCAGCAATAACAGGCTTGATTTGATCTCCGAAGCCAGAATGGCTTCCTATCTACAGAAATTGGAAACTTCCAATGCTGCCACCCTCAATACGCGGGATCTTCTTGCTATGATGACAGAAAACGCTGCTGAAGCTTTAAACTGGATTCTGCTCGGAAAAATTAAATCCGGTTTCAGGGCTGATATAGTTCTAATCGATAAAAAATCAAGTCCTGAATTTTATCCTGATTATGATAGTCTTTCAAATCTTTTGTATGCTTCAAAATTAGAGAGTGTCGATCATGTATTTATCGATGGAGAGATGATAGTAAAGAACGGAGAGGTAAAAACCATAGATGAAAAAGAGGTGTATCGCGAGATTCATAGGCGCTCAGAGAAACTGAAGAATGATTAGAAAATTAGAATTTTGACAATTAATCTAATGAGAAATTTATAGAGCATAAGTTTTGACAGCCTCTTCAGCAATAAAGGCTGTCCTGGAGGTTATATAATGAAGTTCAAACCTAAATCGGCATTGGTTTTGCTGCTGGGTATTTTGCTCGCCTTCGTGATTTTTATTCTGGCAGGCAGCAGATTCATCACGGATATCCTCTGGTTTTCAGAGCTGGAGCTGCTGGATGTTTTTCTGACCAGAATTTTCGCTGAGGCCGGTCTGAGGCTGGCTATTGGTATTACAGCCTTTTTGTTTTTTTATATAAATCTCAGATATACCCGCGAAGAACTCCTGCTTTCCATAAATATCTATGATGATGACCAGATCAGCACTATTTTTGAAGGAAGACAGATACCTATTATAGACTGGCTGACTTCGAAAAGATTGACCTATCTTTATGTTGGCATAAGTGCTTTTTTGGGGTTTGTCTTTAGCGGAATCGGCTCGGGAGTCTGGGAACCGGTACTGAAGTTTTTAAATCAGGAACCTGCCGGGGTGGCCGATCCAATTTTTGGAAATGACGTATCTTTTTATCTTTTCAGCCTGCCCGTTCTGGAATATTTCAGAGAGCTGTTGGTCATTGTGGTTGTGCTGGCGGCTATTATCACTGGTTTTATCTATCTGTTTACCTCAGAATTTTTGAGCGGGACGGGAGTTAAAACCGCCAGTGGACTGTCTCTAAAAATTTCCGAGAGGGCCAAAAGACACCTTGCGGTTTTGCTGGCAATTTATCTGGCCTCAAAAATACTTGATTATAGACTATCGATGTATAGGCTTTTATTTTCTGAGAGAGGAGTGGCATTTGGAGCCAGTTTTACTGATATACATGCCACCCTGCCCGGCCTGAGAATACTTTCAGTTCTGGTGGTCATTCTTACAGGCCTGGTGCTTTTTTCTCTTTACAGAAAACAGTATAAGTTGATCTTAGGGGTAATAGGCATCTGGGCGGCAGCTTCTATATTTTTCGGATTTGTTTATCCCGGCTTTGTACAGCGTTATAGAGTTGAACCAAACGAGCTGGTCAGGGAGAGGCCCTATATTTCCAACAATATCGAGATGACTTTAGAAGCCTATGATCTGGCCGAGGTGGAAGAGCAAAGATTTGAGCTTGATTATGAACTCTCTCGTGAGGATATCGATAATAATCCCGAGATAATAGATAATCTCAGATTGTGGGATGATCGTCCTCTAGCAGCAACTTTCAGTCAGCTGCAGGAGCTGAGACAGTATTACTCTTTTCGGGATGTTGATGTCGACAGATATACGATCGATGGCGAGTACAGACAGGTGATGCTGTCCTTGAGAGAGCTGGATAAGGACAACCTGCCTTCTCATGCTCAAACCTGGGTTAACAGGCACCTGCAGTACACTCATGGATATGGCGCTGTCATGACCGGGGTGAGTGAAGCCACTGAAGAGGGTCTGCCCAGATTTTTACTGCAGGATATCCCCCCCAGAACAGATACCGATATTGAACTGGGTGAACAGTCTATTTATTACGGCGAAAACACCAATGAATATGTAATTACCAATAATGAAGAAGAAGAATTTCATTATCCTGTCAATGGAGAAAACGTTTATACTCGATATGATGGTCAGGGCGGTGTTCAGCTCTCTAGCTTTTTGCGGCGGGCGCTCTTTTCTCTCAGATATAGTGATATACAGATAATGCTGGCAGATCAAATTCGTGAAGAATCCAGAATAATGTTTGATAGAAATATCCAGGATAGAGTGAGGAAAATAGCGCCATTTCTGGTTTTTGACGACGATCCCTATCCGGTGCTGGCCGAAGGAAGAATACACTGGATTCAGGATGCTTACACTATTTCGGACAGATATCCTTACAGCGAGCCTTATAATCAGAATATGAATTATATCAGAAACTCCGTAAAGATAGTTATGGATGCATATGAAGGGGACCTGGACTTCTACATCACCGAAGAGGACGATCCCATAGTGAACACATATGCCAATATATTTCCGGATCTCTTTAAGCCTCTGGATGAGATGCCTGATTCTCTGCGAAGTCATATAAGATATCCTCAGAATATTTTTTCGATCCAGGCCGACATTTACAGCCTGTATCATATGACTGACCCCAATATATTTTATAATCGGGAAGATGTCTGGGAAGTCCCCCGGGAAAATTATGCGGGCCGGGAAATAAAGGTTGAACCTTATTATATTTCTACCAGATTGCCCGGAGAAGACGACGTTGAGTTCACTTTAATGCTTCCCTTCACTCCTGCCAGAAGAAATAATATGGTCGCCTGGCTGGGAGCCAGATCTGATGGTGAAAATTATGGTGAACTGAAGCTTTACAGCTTCCCTCGAGGGGAGCTTGTTTACGGGCCTTCCCAGATCGAATCGAGGATAGACCAGCATGGATATATCTCTCAAATGCTCAGCCTCTGGGATCAGGTCGGTTCTGAGGTGATAAGGGGTAATCTTCTGGTTATCCCCATTGAAAACTCAATCGTTTATATTGAACCGGTATTTTTGCAGGCTGAAAGGGGGGCGCTGCCGGAGCTGAGGCAGGTTATAGTAGCTTTTGGTGACAGAATAGCCATGGAAGATAATGTTGAAAGGGCTTTAGAAGTTGTTTTCGGAGAGAGAGACCCTACTCATGATATTGAGGATTCTGAAGAGCTGGAGGAGATAGAAGAGCTGGAAGAAGATATTGAAATACCCGAGGCAGATCCTGAAGTGGAAGAAGATATGGAAGCTCCAGAAATAGATCCTGAGGAACCAGTGGATGAACTGGAACCGGAATTTGAAGAGGTCGATGAACTGCCTGAAGAGACTGAAGAGATCATTGCGATGATCTCTCAGGCTTATCACGAAGCTCAGCAGGCTTTACAGGAAGGCAACTGGTCTGATTACGGCAGACATATGGATGAGTTAGAAGAGCTGCTGAGGGAATTTGAAGACCAGGATTAAAACCATAAATCTATTTTTAGCCTGTATAATTCTGGCAGGAGGGAATTTGTTGACTACCAGTATGGACAATTTTGAACTTGAAAAAAAGGCCCGACAGCATGGATTTGAAGCTGTCGGGTCTGTTTCTATTGATGTTCTCAAAAAAATTAAATCACGCGGGGATACGAAGAAATATATACCCGAAAATACTGAGACTTTTTTTATTTTTTTTCAGAGCTATCCTCTGGCAGACCCGATAAACTTTAAAGATTACAGCGAGGAGATCAGGATAGCTTATTTTGCCAGGATTTATGATTATCATGATATTTTAAAGAGAAAATTAAAAGAAATTTCTCAGGAACTGACAGCGGAGACCGGGAGGTTTCACAGCTGGTGGGGAGCCGATGACCACTCACTCCCGGAAAAATATCTCGCCAAAAAGGCGGGTCTGGGTTTTTGGGGATTGAACACTCTTCTGATCAATCGCGATTTAGGATCTTTTGGATTTTTAGGGGTGATAGCCTCCCCTTTAAAATTCGAGGAAGTCCAGGAACAAAAATCCTCTCCTGTTGAGAAGGCTCATATTGAAAAGACTGACTCCTGTTGTTACAAGCCTGCCCGGATCTGTGAAGATTGTTTTAAATGTTTGAAGGCCTGTCCTGTGGATGCGCTCTCAAAAGAAAAGATAAAACTGGATTCAGATAAATGCATCAGCTCATTGACCCAGCGCAGGGGAAGATTTGACTGGAGGAGACTGGCCCAATTTCAGAATCATTTCTGGGGATGCGATATCTGTCAGCAGGTCTGTCCCTGCAATAAAATTTTAGACTATGGCAGAAAAAATTACGGAGATTATGACGCAGGGAACCGAGGAATATCTGCTGACCACTGGCCCCGTGTCGGACCGATGACGGTAAATGAGGTATTAAAATTGCGGAGAAGAGATTTGCCCTCCTGCTGGAGTTCATATGCTTTTGGCTGGCGGGGAACAAGGATTTTGGTAAGAAATATGTTGATTGTGCTTGCTAACAATCTCAAACCTGTTTATGTAAAGGAGATAGAGGAGATGACCCGGGATCCATCCCCGATAATAAGATTTTACGCTTTTTATTGTCTTTATCGCTGGTACTGGCAGGAGAATAAAGATAGAGCCAAAAATTTCATTGCAGAGAAGATAGAAGAGGAAAAGAACTCGAAAAATCTGCAGACTTTAAAAAATATATGGAACAGCAGGGAGGAATTCGTCACGTGATAAGTATAAATATTGCCGGAAAAAGCTTCAGTTTTAAAAAAGGAACAGCTTTAAAAGAAGTTTTTCAATCCGCTCTTACCGATAACTGTCGGATTGTGGCTGCCATAGTGGACAGCTGTATTAAAAATTTGAATCATGAGCTCGATAGTTCTAATGAGGGCAGCGAAATATCACCGCTCAATAGAGGAGAAGAACTCGGTAATCGTGTATATCGCAGGAGTTTATTTATGCTTCTGGCCCGTGCTGTTGACGAATTATACCCGGAAGGAATGCTAAAAATTGCCCATTCGCTCAGCAACGGTGTATACTGCGAATTGATCAAAAATAACAGCTCTTTCAACCAGCATGATCTCAAAAAAATAAAAATCAAAATGAATGAGCTGGTGGATAAGGATATACCTTTGGAAAAAAAGAGGTTAAAAGTTAAAGATTTAAAGGATATTTATCGCAGAGAAGCGCTGCCGATAAAGGTCGGCCTGCTGGAAAGATTTGATGATGACAGTGAAGTTTCCACCTACAGATTGGGAGATTACTATAATTATTTTTATTATCCGCTGGTCCCTTCCACCGGTTATTTAAAAAAATTTGAACTGCAATATTGCATGCCCGGTTTTGTTGTTCTTTTCCCTCAATCTCAAGATTCTGATGAGGTGCCCGACTTTGTGGATCAGCCCAAACTGGCGAATGTTTTTCAGGAATATGAACGCCTGGGAGAAATTTTAGATGTTGGTTATGTGAATGACCTCAACTGCCGAATAACGAATGGTAGGCACGATGAACTGGTGAGAATTTCCGAAGCTCTGCACGAAAGAAAGATAGCCGCCATAGCGGACGAAATATATGACAAAATTGAAAAAAGAAAAATCATTTTAATTGCGGGCCCCTCCTCCTCCGGAAAAACGACCTTTACTCACAGGCTTGCCACCCAGCTCAAAGTCGATGGCCTAAATCCTGTAACTATTTCTACCGATGATTACTTTGTCGACAGAGAAAATACTCCCAGAGACGAAGAAGGCAATCCAGATTTTGAAGCTTTAGAGGCGATAAAGCTGGATTTATTCAATGAACATCTGCGCAAACTAATTCAGGGAGAGGAAATAGAGCTTCCTGAATTCAACTTCAACACAGGCAGAAGAGAAAAAAGCGGTCAAACTTTGAAGATAAGGGAAGAACAGCCTGTTCTTATCGAAGGGATTCATGGTTTGAACGAGGAGCTCACTCCGGTTATACCTCAAAACCAGAAGTTCAAAATTTACGTAAGTGCTTTAACCCAGTTGAATCTAGATCAGCATAATCGTATTCCTACTTCTGATACCAGGTTAATGAGAAGAATCATCAGAGATTATAAATATAGAGGGCATGATGTGGAAAGAACACTGGAGTTGTGGCCAAATGTACGTCGGGGAGAGGAGAGAAATATTTTTCCCTATCAGGAGAATGCAGATGTGACGTTTAACTCTGCTCTTATTTATGAACCCGCCGTCATAAAAAAATATCTGCTGCCACTTTTAAAACGGGTGGAAGAGGAAAGTCCTCATTACCATGAAGTAAAAAGGCTGCAGGAAATTCTTTTTTATCTCGAGCCGATGCCTGATCTGGCTGTGCCCCAGATCTCAATATTAAGAGAGTTTATCGGAGGAAGTGCCTTCAGGTAATTTTAGATGATCTGGATTGTTTTTTCGATTTTTCGCTGAAAAATCTATAGTTTATAATCCGGGATATTTCCTGCCAGTTTTCAACACGTCCCAGATAATTATCGAGTTTTAGAAGTCTTGAGCGGGAAATTGAATCTCTGTTATGATGTCTATTGAATAAAGCTGCTGGTATTCCTGCTTCACTCAGTTCTATTATATTCTGCATTTTGTCGTCGACAAAGAATTTTAGGCTGCATTTTCGGGCCAGAGGAGCTTTATCATCTTCATGATAAAGGCTGTCAAATGTTATATCATTTTTCTGCAGCCATTTCTCTGTTACCCGGCGATACTGGGACTCTCTTGCTGTAATCAGTATGATTTCACAGCCTTTATTTTTGAGATTGCAAAATAACTCTCTGACGCCCTCAGCGGGAGGAACCTGACTGTATATTTCTGTCAGATGTTCATCCAGAAATTGATCCAGCTGTTCCTGAGAGATACCATAGGCTTCTGTCATATCATAGCTGTTTTTGATCAGTTTTACCTCTTCTTCCAGGAATCTGGAAAGATATCTGGACCATATGTTTTTCTCTGCTCTGCCCTCTGCGGTTATTACACCATCTATATCAAAACCAAGTCTGAATGCTTTTGACATCATAAAACCTCCTGAAGAGAGTATGGTAAAACAGATTGAAGGCCTGAAAAAATATCATAAATATCATAAATTCATTTCCTCAATCCATGTCAATGTCATGTTATCATCAAAAATATAAAACTACAACCCTGAAATTGGCCGAAGACTTCATCAAATTTTTCCAGTCCGGCAGACCAGAAATTGTTTTAGAGAAAGGAGCAATATTATAATGCAATTGCAGCAGGAAAAAGCAAAAAAAATCAGCGGTATATTGAGCGAAAAATATCCGGTGCCCGAAACTGCTCTGGATTATAAAACTCCCTTTCAACTGCTTGTTGCGACAATTCTTTCCGCTCAGACTACTGATACTCAGGTAAATAAAGTGACCTCCGATTTGTTTGAAAAATATTCAAGACCTCAGGATTTTGCTGAGCTGGAAGTGGAGACATTATCTGAAGAGATAAAATCTATTGGACTTCATAGAAGTAAAAGCGAATATATCATCAAATCCAGCCGGATGATTATCGATATATTCGAAGGTGAGGTCCCCAGAAGTTTTGATGATCTGCTAAAGCTTAATGGGGTTGGCCGCAAGACAGCCAGTGTGGTCATTTATGCTGCTTTTTCCCGGCCGGCATTTCCGGTAGACACCCATGTATTCAGGGTTTCTCGGAGATTGGGCCTGGCCGACGGAAAAAATCCCGAAAAAGTTGAAGAACAGCTCAAAGAATTATTTCCGGAGGATGATTGGGGGGACATGCATCATCGTCTGATTTATCACGGAAGAGAAGTCTGCAAGGCAAGAAGCCCTGACTGCAGCAGCTGTCAGCTTCAAGATTTTTGTGATTACTTCAAAAATAATTTCAAATAATCTTGAGCCGTTCAAAAGCTTTAACATTTCAGGGCTTTCTCCATATGAGTTAATTTAATATAATTTTAGTCATATTCATATATCACTTCGCTTCATAGATACCAATACTTGTTAAGCTCCTGCAATTAAAGTTATAAGCAACCCTGAGTATACAGTAAAGAGGGTAATTTAACCAACTATTCCGGAGAAGAACCTCATAAAAAAACAAACAGGAGGATGATGAAAATGAACTTAACCAGTGGAAAGCTGCAAAACTTTAAAAATTATGAGCTCGGACAGATTCTGAAAGGAAATATCGAAAGAGGCAGGGATCTTAAAATCAGACTGGAAGAGATAATTAAGGAGGCAGGAATTGAGGCCGGTTATGTGCAGGTGCTCGGCGCCGTTAGATGTGCGCGGTTGGGCTATTTTAATCAAAATAGCTGCGAGTATGAATACCACAACTTCGACGAACCTGTGGAAATTATTAATTGCTCCGGAAATATATCGCTTTCAGCAGAAAACGAACCTACACTCCACGCCCATATGGTCGTCAGCGATAAATCGGGCAAAGCTTTTGGCGGACATTTAGAGACCGGAACGGAAGTTTATGTGGGAGAAACGATAATACAGGAGTTTAAGGGTGAGCCTCATCGCAGAAGTGAGGATCCCGAATCTGGCCTGACCCTCTGGAGTTATTAGAACAGAAGAGATATCAGGTAAAGGAGGTGACGGAGCTTGCATGTAAAAAAAATTTTAAGCCCGGCGGCAGCTTTTGCAGCTGCATTAATCTTCTTTTCAATTTTACTGCCGGGTGCTGCCGGGGAGGCCGGAGAGATCGATGAGTTTCTCTCAGCCGATGAGGAAGAACTCAGGAAATTTATGGATCAGGACTGCGAGCGCTGGGAAAAGCTCCGTCACCTCGCTTTTCATCACCAGTCCGAGAACAATATGGAAGATTATGTTTATTACCTGGAAAGGGCCGCCGAATTAAAGCCTGATAGTGATAAATTGAATCTGGAAGCTGCTATTGCCAATCATCAAAAAGGCAGATTTGAGGAGTCTGCTCGCATGTTTGAACCCATTTTAGATGAGATATCTCAGAATACGACTGAACTCGAAACCATCAATAAGAGAAGAGCGTATTATTATGCCGGGCAGGCCCAAAAAGCAGCGGGAGATTATTCTGAAGCCAGATCTATCTGGAAAGAGGGAACAGAAATAGATGACCATCCCGGATTTTATCAGTCTCTGGCTGATAGTTTTATGGAGCAGGAGTATTATGAACGGGCTTTATATTATTTTGAAAAGGCAGTAGAGCTCGATAACTCTTTCAACCATCTCTATCTTGACATGGCCGAAGCAGCCGAGTATGCCGGCGAATATGAAGCCGCTCTTGAGTACTGGAGAAAAAGCATGAATACGGGTATCAGAGTTGAGAAAGCCAGGAACAGGCTGGAAGATTTGAGGTCAAAAATCGAAACTGATCCCTCTCCTGCTGAAATTCCCCCTGAAGAGAAAAAAGATCCTGATGAACTGGCCTGGCAGCCCCAATTTCGCGATATTTATGATATAAATGAATATCTGTCCGGAGATGAACTCGGTCCTGAAGTAAAAGTTGGACTGGGGGAAAGAAGAGATGATCTTTTACTGCAGACCGATGATTACAAAATTGTGAAAAACAGCGAGGGGAATATTTTTCACGTAATTCCTCCTCGTAGAACTTTGAAAATTTCTCTGCAGGCAGGAAAATTTATTTTTGAGCAGGAGGGCGGCTTTCAAAACCGGACAGATATTGATAAACTCGCAATTCCGGCCGATAATTTGATAATTTACAGCAAAACAGATGCTGCCTCATTCTTTATCAATGATATATCTTATGGTCAGGATTATTACTGGGCAGGAAGAGAATCCAGGCAGTACAGGGGAGATATTTTATTATCTCCAGATGATGAAAATAGTGAATTTGCTGTAATAAACAGGATAACTATGGAGGAGTATCTTCTATCGGTAGTACCGGCTGAAATGCCCTCGCGGTGGCCAGGAGAAGCTTTGAAAGCTCAGGCTCTGGCAGCACGAAGCTATTTTATATCCGGAATATCATCCCGGCATCCTGAAGAAGAATATGACTTTTGTGATACGGTGCACTGTGCTGTTTATAACGGGGTAAGATCGGAAAATGATCGGACCAATCAGGCTGTCAAAAAAACAGCCGGAGAAGTCGGCAAGCATGACGGGAGGGTAATAAGTGCTGTCTTCAGCAGCAACAGCGGCGGCCAAACACAGGCTGGGGAAACAGTCTGGGGAGGGAATTCTGATTATCTTCAGTCTATCAGTCTTATTGAGAGAGAAGGATATAACGACTCCGGACTTCCCGGTGATCTTCAGGACTGGTTTCATCAAAAAGTCGAAACATACTCCGGTCCCGGGCCCTATACAGCTGAGGAAGCGTACAGATGGATGCGCCCGATTAAGCCTGAATTTATCGAAGCAGAACACAATTTAAGCCAACTTGAGAATCTGCAGGTAACCGAAAGAGGCGATGGTGGTTTCGTACAGGAAGTATTATTTTCATCAAAAGATGGAACTAACATCAGGCTGGAAGGTGGAAGGATAAGAGAGGCTTTAGGCGGTCTCAGGAGCAATAACTTCATAATACATAGAGAGTACAATGAAAAAGGACAGATTGAGAGATTTGTACTTTATGGAGCCGGTTGGGGCCATGGAGTGGGTATGGATCAAACTGCAGCGGCTAACATGGCCAGTGAGGGCAGAAAATATGATGACATTTTTCGCAGTTTTTATCGAAATACTGATATAGAAAAAATCTATGGATCTTCTTGTTATTAGTTGATAGATATCGTATAAGATCACTATCATGGCAGTAATGACTGGAAGATATAAAGCAAAGTGATTCTCGAAATTTTTCGAAACTCAGGTTAAGTCCGTGGCCAAAAAATAGTGTCCCCGGCTCAGGATGTACCGGACTGAGCGTGAGCTCAGGGAAGAGCTCACGCGAAGGGAGCGCAATTTTTTGGCCGAAAACTAAACCTATGTCGGGGAAAAATTTCATTGTGAACGAAGCTTTATATCTTACAGTACAACTAAATGAAGTTTTTTTACACACCTATTAACCAACTGATAACAAGAAGATCAAAATCTATTAAAAAAGTGGTGGGATAATGGAGATTACTTTTCTGGGGACGGGAACATCTCACGGGGTGCCGGTGCCGGGATGTAACTGTCAGACCTGTAAATCATCTGACCCGAGAAATAAAAGATATAGAACTTCTCTTTTTGTAGAACTGGAAAATAAAAGCCTTATGATAGATACACCGCCTGAACACAGACTTCAGATGGTGAGATGGGGTCCTGTAACTCCCGACATAATTCTTTTTACTCATGAACATGCTGATCATATTATGGGTTTTGATGATCTTCGTTCTATGAACTGGAGAAAGAATGACACAATACCCTGCTTTGGAAATAAAAGGACGGTTAAGCGCATCAAGCAGACTTTTTCCTATATCTTCGAGGAAAACAGCTATCACGGCGGAGGAACTCCCCGGGTGGATATTTTTAACCTGGAGGATCTTTCCTCCAGCTGGCAGCAGATTATAACTCCTCTGCCGGTAAAACACGGCGAACTGGACGTATTTGGTTATCGCATAGGTCCGCTGGCTTATATTACCGATGTAAGCAGTATTCCTTCTCAAACTCTATCTAAGCTCGAGGGAATTGAGGTTTTAATATTGGGTGTTCTGCGCGAGCGTCCACACCGTACGCATCTAAATCTGGAACAGGGGAAAAATCTTGTCAATAAAATAGACAAACCCAGAACTTTTTTTACCCATATTTCTCATGATCTGGAATATGCGGAGACCAATCGCAAACTGCCCGAGCATATAGATCTGGCTTACGATGGCCTCAAGGTAAAGATTTGATCATATGAAACTTGATCACATTAGAATTGTCAGGATACAACGGGGGGTTCATCGATGAACATTGTTCTGGTAAATCCGCAGATCCCTCAAAACACAGGTAATATAGCCAGGACCTGTGCTGTGACTGGATCTACGCTCCATCTTGTAAAGCCTCTGGGTTTCAGTCTGGATGATAAATATTTGAAAAGAGCCGGTCTTGACTACTGGGATCAGCTGGATATAAATATCCATGAAAATTTTGATCGTTTCTGGAGAAAGGCAAGCAAAAAAAGAGTTTACATCTTTACCAGTAAATCACAACGATCATATCATAAAATTCAATATGATCTGGACGAGTATTTGATATTTGGACCTGAACCGGATGGAATGTCTGAAGAGTTTTTGCGGGATAATTATTCGAAATGTTTGAGGATACCGATGCTGGATGAGGCCCGTTCACTAAACCTTGCCAATTCTGTGGCCATAGTGACTTATGAAGCTTTCAGACAGCACAATTTTCCCGATTTTAAAAGAGAGGGTAATTTTCTAAAGGAATTTTGAGCTGAACTCCAATTCGGGACTGAAGTTAAATTTAAATCTATGCTGGGGGAATTATAAATGTCAGAGAAAATACCAGACCAAAAATTTCTGCAGAAACTTTGCGAAATGTCGGGGGCTTCCGGGCATGAAGATGACCTGCATGAACTTTTACAGGAAAAATTTGCCCCGGTTACGGATGAATGCCAGGTGGACAATTTTGGTAATTTTATAGCACGAAGTTGTGGTTCAGAGGATGTGGATATGAGAATTATGATAGCTGCGCACATGGATGAGATAGGACTGATGGTCAAAAAAATTGATGAGGAGGGCTTTATAAGAATTTCAGCGGTGGGAGGAATCGATCCGAGGACACTGCCGGGACAGCGAGTAAAAATACACGGTAAAGAGGTTTTGACCGGTATAATTGGCTCTCTTCCTCCGCATCTTCTGGACAGAGAGACCAGAAAGAATAAAGCCCATAAATTAAAAGATCTCTATATTGACACGGGTATGGCTGCTGATGAGCTCGAAGAGGTTATTTCGGTGGGAAACGTGATTACCCTGGATCGAAAACTTGAAAAGCTCAATGGCAATTATGTCAGTGGCAAGGCGTTTGATGATAGAGCTGGAGTTATGATGATGTATGAATGTGCCAGGGAGTTTCAGAAACTGAGCCATGCCTCTGATATATTTTTTGTAGCTACTACCCAGGAGGAGCTTGGTTATAAAGGGGGCATCACTTCAGCATACGATTTAAATCCGGAAATAGCATTTGCCATAGATGTTACCCACGGTCTTATGCCGGGAGTAGATAAAAGCAAAGCTGTGGATATGGATGGGGGTCCTGTAATATCTTTTGGTCCTCATGTTCATCCTGATCTTTTTAAACTTCTGCAGGACACCGCCAGAGAACGGGATATATCACATCAAATAGAACCCAGCTCTTCTCCTTATGGAACTGATGCAGCCGGAATTCAGATAGTGAGATCGGGAGTGGCTACTGCTCTTTTGAGCATTCCTTTGAGATATATGCACACTTCTGTGGAAACCGTTAAACTTGACAATATAAAACACGGGGCCTATCTACTGGCGCGTTCGATTGCAGAAATAGATGAAGAGTTTGTGGAGGAGTTAACATGCTATTAAAAAAACTCAGCGAGGCTGCAGGAGCTTCCAGCAGAGAAAATGAAGTAAGAGATATCATTAGAGCCGAGATCGAGGACAGGGTTGATGAGATGAGAGTCGATGTTATGGGCAATATAATAGCGACTTCGGGAGCAGATAAAGAAGGAACTTCTCTGATGCTGGCTGCTCATATGGATGAGATCGGGCTTATGGTGACTGATATCAAGGAAAATGGTCTTCTGAGCTTTTCGGCTCTGGGAGGAATTGATCAAAGAATTCTGGTTTCTAAGGTAGTCGAGGTCGGCGAAGATAAGGTCACCGGAGTTATAGGCTCAAAAGCTGTGCATCTTCAGAAGAAAAGCGAAAGAAAAAGGCCCATAGATATGGATAATCTGTATATTGATATCGGCGCTGAAAGCAAAAAAGAAGCTGAAAAAAATATAAGCAGAGGTGACACTGCGGTTTTTAAATCCGATTTTAAAGAGCTTAATGGAGGATATTTTACCGGTAAAGCTTTCGATGATCGAGCGGGCTGTGCTATTCTGTCTGAACTGACCTCGATCGATCCAGAGGTTAAAACTCATTTTGTTTTTACAGTTCAAGAAGAGGTGGGACTGAGAGGGTCCAGGCAGGCGGCTTATGATTTAAACCCCGACTTTGCAGTTGCGGTTGAAGCCACTACAGCAGCCGACGTTCCTGAAAATGATGAACACAGATATTCCACAGAATTGGATGAAGGACCGGCTTTGACCATTCAGGATAGAAAGCTTATCAGTGATAGACTTCTTATGCAGGAGCTCATTAGAAGAGCTGAAGAATCAAATATAGGATATCAATTTCGCCGTACAGCCGAAGGAGCGAATGATGCAGGGGTTATACACCTGACCAGATCAGGAATACCTTCAGCGGTTGTTTCCGTGCCCTCAAGATATATACATTCTCCTCACGGGCTGATGAGCAGTGACGATTATGAGGATACAAAAAAGCTAATCAAAAACTTACTAACAAATTTTGATAAAGAAGGGAAGTTGAAAAAACATGATTGAATTTTTACAAAAAATTACAGGAGCGTTTGGTCCGGCCGGCGAAGAAAAAATAGTCAAAGATATTATCAGGTCTGAAATCGACAACTTCTGTCAGGACATCCGGGAGGACAAACTGGGCAATATGATTGTTTATCAGGAAGGAGAAACGGATAGAGATATCATGATCGCAGCCCATGCGGATGAAATAGGTCTTATGATCACACATATTGATGAGGACGGGTTTTTAAGGTTTACTCCCGTAGGAGGACTCAGGGTTAAATGGATTCCGCAAAAAAGCTTTATATTTTCTGATGGAATTGTTGGTACTGTAGGAGTTGAAGAGGAAAAAAAGAATGATAAAAAATTAAAGTTTGCAGATATGTATCTGGATATAGGCGCTGAAAACAGGGAAAAGGCCGAAGAACTGGTCAAAATAGGTGATACAGCTGTTTATACCAGAAACTTCGTTGAAGCGGGCGGTAAAATAATAGCCAATAGTCTTGATGATAGAGCCGGATGCGCTTTGCTTGTCAAGCTGATTCAGGAGATGGAAGATTTTCCTCACAATATACATTATGTATTTACCGTTCAGGAAGAGGTTGGCTGCAGAGGAGCTAAAACAGCAGCTTATGACATCAATCCTGACGCGGCTCTGGCTGTAGATGTTACTGCCACAGGAGACACCCCCGGTTCGAAGAAGCGGGAGGTTTCTCTCGGAGAGGGGACGGCCATCAAGGTTATGGACAGGGGCAGTATAACAGATACCCGCATCAAAAATCTGCTGACTGAACTGGCAAAGGAAAATGAAATACCCTATCAGTACGAAGTTCTGGAAGCCGGAGCTACTGATGCCCATACCATTCAGTTGAGTCGGGGTGGTGTCCCCAGCGGTACTGTTTCAATTCCCTGCCGCTATATTCATTCTCCCGGCGAGATGATAGATATGGATGATATGAACCACTCCTTCGAATTGATCAAGAACTTTTTGCAATCAAAAGAACTGGCCGAAATCACTGACTGAACTGACCTTGTTTTATTGACTGCTCATATTATCAGGGAGGATTGTTAAGCATGAAAAATTTTAAATATGTTAGAGGCCCGGTAAAATCACGAAGATTAAATCTGTCGCTGGGAATAGATCTGTTTCCAAAAAATATTTGCAGTGAAGATTGTATATATTGTGAATGCGGAAAAACGGAAAGATTGACCGCAGTGAGAGATGAATATACAGATACAGAAGAAGTTATAACTGAGCTGGAATCCAGGTTAAAAGATAATCCTGAATGCAATTACGTTACATTTTCGGGCAGAGGAGAACCCACTCTGCATTCTTCCCTGGGAAGGATAATAGATTTTATATCGGAAGAATTTCCGGATTACGATATAGCAGTTTTGACCAACAGCACACTTTTGCACCGCGCCGAAGTCAGAGAAGAACTTGCAAATGCTGATCTCCTGGTTCCTTCACTTGATGCTGGCAGTTATGAAACCTTCAATAAGATCTGCAGACCAGCTCCCGGGATAGAGTTTGAAAATATTGTTTATGGCCTCAAAAAAGCGACGGAATCTTTTGCCGGAAAAGTCTTTCTGGAAATTTTGCTTCTATCGGGCCTGAATGATTCGGAGGAAGAGATAAATAATATTTCCGATATTCTATACGATCTGCATTACGATAGAATAGATCTCAATACGCTGGACAGGCCGCCGGCAGAAAAACATGCCCGAAAGATGAAGGAGAAGAGTTTGAAAGAGATAGCCCAAAAACTGCCCGGCAGGGTAAAAATATTTAACTGAAACCTAATTTTTTAACACAGATAAAAAAGTTGAAAAAAATGAGGTGAAAATATGTCCTGGAGTTTAATAATTTTAGTATTGATACTATTATTCTTTGTGATCATACCTCTAATAAAGAACAAAATAATTCGGCATAAAAGAATTAAGAAAATGAAGAGTATCGAAGAGCAAAGGGATAGCAGAGTTATCACCCTGATTCACAGACAGGAAATTTTGGGCCTGATTGGGATGCCTTTCACCCGGTTTATCAATATAGAGGACTCCGAGGAGATTTTAAGAGCGGTGCGAGAGACAGACAGCGATAAACCGATAGATCTTATTCTTCATACTCCCGGAGGGCTGGTTCTGGCGGCCGAACAGATAGCGAGGGCTATAGACCGTCATCCGGCGCCGGTAAAGGTTTTGATTCCTCATTATGCAATGTCAGGTGGTACTTTGATAGCGCTGGCAGCGGATAATATAATTATGGATCAAAATGCTGTTCTGGGCCCGGTAGACCCTCAGATAAGTGGATATCCAGCTGCTTCGATCAAAAATGTTTTGGACCGCAAAGATATTAATGAGGTTGATGATGATACGCTGATTAAGGCGGATATTGCTGAAAAAGCAGTGATTCAGCTGGAGAACTTTCTCGAGGGGATATTGGCCGATGATTTTGAGCCGGGTGAGATTGAAAAAATCACAAAAAATCTATCACGGGGAAAATTCACACATGATTTTGCCCTTACCTGTGATGTTCTACAGGAGCTAAATATAGATCATCATACAGATCTGCCTGATGGGATTTATGAGTTGATGAAGCTTTATCCTCAGCCAGGACAGGGCTATCCTTCGGTTAATTATCTAAGTTATTGATCTTCCTTTGAGCAAATTTTGCGGTATTATTAGCTCTGATTGCTATATTAAAAATCTGGCATGTCATCTATGGCATCTTTTTTCTGTTCGGGATCGGTGTGGGTATAAATTTGTGTTGCAGAAATATCCTGATGACCCAGCAGATCTTTTAAAACATTTAAATCCTTGGTTTCTTTGTATAGAGTAGTGGCAAAAGTGTGTCTTAACTTGTGAGGGGTTATTTTTTCCGAATTTCTCAGGCCGGCTTCCCGGGCATATTTTTTTACGGTGTGCTGAACGGTTCTAACACTGATTCTATTGCCACGGGCGGAGAGAAAAAGAGCTTTTTCAGCATCATCATCCTTCTTTTTCATTTCCTCCCTATTATCCAGATATTCAATAATGGTTGTTATTACATCCTCATGCAGGGGAACAAACCTTTCCTTATTGCCCTTGCCGTAAAACTTTAGAGATTCGTCATCAAAATCAATATTTTCCAGGTCTAAATTAACCAGCTCAGAAACTCTCAATCCGGCATAAAGGAATATTTTGATTATGGCCAGATCCCTCAGTTTATACCTTGAGCTGGAATTTCTTACAGTCCGCAGATATTTCCGAGCCTGATTTGTCTTCATATAAATCGGTTCCGCTCTCCTTTCAGTTTTGCTCGTCTCTATATCTTCAGCAGGATTTTCCTCCAGATAGGAATTGCGGACCAGAAATTTAAAAAAAGAACGCAGGCTGAAAAGTTTCCGATTTCGGGTTACAGGTGAGTTTTCTTTTTCGATTACTATATCACCTAAAAATTCCGCCATATGAAATTTGTTTATCTTCGGAACTGCAAAATTATCGGAGAAATCATAGTTTTCCTTCAGGTACTCTTTGAACAAATTTAAATCACTGGTGTATTCTTTGACGGTCAGACCAGAATAACTTTTTTCAACCAGCAGATGCCTGCGAAAACGATAGACGGCTGTTTCAAAGGTTACAGATTCCATTTTTAATTACCTCCACAAGTATTTTTACATAAAAGTTTTGTTTTCTGCAAAAACCTGTACATAATCAATTCATGATAGATTTGAAAAATCCTCCCTGTTCATATTTGGCATCAACTGTTAGGGAGAAGACAGATGATGTTTTACTTTTTTTATCATTATGTTATTATGTCTGTAAAGATGCTTATTTTATTAGTCTTGTTCTTCTTTCCGGGTGTGTATCAAATTATGAATGCTGGAGGTGAAAAACATGTCCGAAAACCTGGAATTATTTTATATGCCTTACTGTCCTTTCTGCAAGAAGGTGACCAGATTTTTAAAGGAGAAAAATATCGAAGAAGAAGTAGAGCTCAAGAACATAAATAAAGATTCTGAGGCCCATGAAAAATTAAAAAAGACAGGAGGTGAGGATCAGGTTCCCTGTCTTTTTATAGATGGAGAGCCGATGTATGAATCGAATGACATTATTGAATGGTTGAAAGAAAATAAAGTCGAATAAAAATACATTTTTCATCTTTTCTTTAAATTGCCTTTTGTACTTGATTAATTATCCGCTTTGTGTTATTGTGTATTATAGCAAAATAATAAGATTTAGGAGGAATGTGTTTAATGATTTATACTGGTAAGGTCAAATGGTTTGACACGAAAAAGGGTTTTGGTTTCATCGAACGAGAGGGAGAAGAGGAAGATGTTTTTGTTCACTTTTCAGCAATTCAGGAAGAAGGCTTCAAAAATCTTGAGGACGGTCAGGAAGTAGAGTTTGAGATCGTTGAAACTGATCGAGGTCCTCAAGCTGAGAACGTCGTTAAGGTTTAAATAAACCGTAACGACTGAAAGCCCCGGCTTAGTCGCCGGGGTTTTTGCTGTTTGATTATTTCATGGCCGCAAAGTAAATGAGGTTTTGAACTTCGGAGGTGATACTTTGTCAACTTTTGATTTTTCTGCTTTCGAAGAACTGGTGGAAAATAACAGGTGCTGCAGAAGGTTTAAACAGGAAGATGGATTTTCCAGAGAGGAATTGAGTAAACTGGTTAATCTGGCGCGCAAGACATCTTCTGGTGCCAACAGACAGCCCCTGAAGTACTATCTTGCCCGTGAGGAAGAGATGAATGAGAAGATCTTCTCTACTTTGAGCTGGGCTGGAGCTTTAAAAGAATGGGATGGGCCTGAAGAAGGAGAAAAGCCTTCAGGTTACATAGTTATGCTGGGAGATAAAGATATTGCCGAAAATTTTTACTGTGACCCGGGTATAGCAGCTCAAACAATTCTGCTGGGAGCCAGAACTGCCGGAAGAGCGGGCTGCATATTTGCCGCTATAGATAAAGAAGAGCTGCGGGAAAAGTTAAATCTTGATGATCGTTTTGAAATTCTTTATGTGCTGGCACTGGGAACCCCGGACGAAGAAATAGAACTGGAAAAGATGGAAGGAAGCGACTTTAATTACTGGCGAGATGAAGACGATGTTCATCATGTTCCCAAACGCAGTCTGGAAGAAATTATAATAAATTAGGTTTGAATATCCTGCATATTTTAAGTTTTATAAAAGCCTGAGCGGAAGTTCTATTAACTTCTGCTCAGGCTTTGTTGATTTTAGATCTTTTTCTTTTTAAATAATTCCCTGGGAGCTCCTTCATAATCTTCGATAGGTTTGTGAGTCCGATTGATGGGAATTTCGGCGAACCTGGGAAGATCATCGGAGGCCAGAAAGTAATGATTTTTTCTGTCATCTTTAATGATAATTTCATCATCTTCGCTGCATAGGACACCGTCTTCAATCTCATAATTTTTATTGGAAAGCAGGTAACTTCCTTTACCGTAACGTTTTTGCTTTTCTATGCCGGAAATTTTTACTCTTCCCATCCTGCCTTCAGCAGTTAAAGCTATCAGATCGGATTCTGATCCAGCGATTAGACCGACTTTTACCCTATCGCCCTCTGCAAGCCTGATACCAATCATTCCCTTGGTATTTCGGGAAGTAGGAGAGACTTCTCGGGAAGAAAATTTAATAGTTCTGCCTTTTTCGGAGACGAGCAATATATCATCATCGTTAGTAAGAGCACCTGCTTTTATCACTCTGTCCTGTTCGGAAAGATTAACTGCTTTTATTTTGCTCACAGAGCTTTTATATTCTTCTCCGCTGCTTATTTTTACCCTGCCTTTTTCAGTTATAATTACAATATGAGAGTTCTTAACCTGATCGTTCAGGGGAAGAACGTTTACAATGAATTCCTCGGGGGGGATTTTTAAGTATTCCGGCAGGGGATCACCGGTCGACAGTCCGTGATGATCATTGATCTTGTGAGCTGGAAGACTATAACAGCTGCCGATTTGCGTGAAAAACAAAATTTCATCGAGAGAATTTAATTTTAATATGTTTAAAATCTCATCTTCTTTGGCCGCTCTAATTTTATTTCTGCTGTCGGCCTTTTTCAATTTTTTCCTGAGCGAAAAACTGACGAAAACCTCTCTGTTTTTTATCAAATCCCGATGGTCAATCCTGGCCTGGCTGCTGTCTGAGATGATTTCAGTTTTTCTTTTGTCCCCGTATTTATCCTTGATCTCATTTAGCTCAGATATAATCTGGTCTCTTAACCTCTTTTCGCTGGAGATCAATTCTTTTAGATCTCTGATCTCATTCTTCAAATTTGCGAGCTGGTTCTTGATCTTCTTTCTTTCCATTCTGGCCAGACGATGTAACCGCATATTTAATATTGCATCGGCCTGAGTTTCGTTGATCTCCAGATTTTCGATAAGAGAGCTTTTAGCTTCTTTTCTCGATCCAGAATTACGGATCAGCTGTAAAATATAATCAAGATTGTCTATCGCGATTTTGAGCCCTCTTTTTATCTCGAGATCAGCTAGCTTTTCTTCCAGTTTAAATTCCGCTCTTTTTTTGACGACATTTTTTCGGAATGCATTAAAGTGCTGAATAATTTCTTTTAAGCTCATTACTTCCGGTTGATCATTGTTTAAAGCAAGCATATTGATACGCTGTTTTTTCTGGAGATCGGTATATTTATAAAGCCTATTCTCCACGATTTCTGGATCAGCGTCATATTTCAACTCCAGCACGACCCTAAGTCCCTGCTTATCAGATTCATCTCTCACGGAAGTCACTTTCTGCAGCCTTTCTCTGTCTATCTCTTTATTTATTCCCTCTATAAGCCTTGTTTTATTGACCTGATAGGGTATTTCTGTGATAACGATCCTGCGTTTGTTATCTTCACTCTCCAGATGGATCCTCCCTCTATTTACCACCCGTCCCTGTCCTGTTCTGTATGCTTTTTTGATCTTTTCCGAGCCGATGATCTTCCCTCCGGTCGGGAAATCAGGTCCGGGAATAATTTCCTCCAGTTTTTCAGCACTTAAATTTTCATTTTTGAGAAGAGCTATACTACCTTCGATTACCTCCTCAAGGTTATGGGGAGGAATATCCGTACTCATACCCACAGCTATACCGCTGGCTCCGTTAACCAGCAGATTTGGAAAAGCTGCCGGGAGGATGTCGGGTTCTTCGATAGTGCCATCAAAATTTTCCGAGAAAGGCACGGTATTATAGCTTAGATCAGCCAGCATTTCTTCGGCCAGAGTGGTTAATTTGGCTTCGGTATATCTCATGGCCGCCGCGTTATCACCGTCGATAGAACCAAAATTTCCGTGTCCATCGATAAGAGGATATCTCATGGCAAAAGGTTGAGCCATTCTCACCAGCGTATTGTAAAGAGCATTATCACCATGGGGATGAAATTTACCCAGCACTTCTCCTACAATTCTTGCTGACTTTTTATGAGTACCATCAGCTGATAATCCCAGTTCGTGACATCCATAAAGGATTCGACGGTGCACTGGCTTTAATCCGTCTCTCACATCGGGCAAAGCTCTGCTGACAATTACACTGAGAGAATAATTGAGATATGCGTCTTTCATCTTCTCTTCGATCGATATAGGAGTAATTTTTTCACTCATATTTTGCATTCTCCTCAATTCTATTTTTTAATATTTTGAGAACCATTTATAATTTAAGGATCTTCTTGTTATCAGTTGATAGATATCGTATAAGATCACAATTAAATGAGTTTTTTGACACACCTATTCACCAGCTGAAGACAAGAAGATCCTAATTTAAATTTGCAGCTGACTTAATACATTATACAATAGCTGATAACCGAAGTGCAAGATTGGCTAAATGCCGGGATATTTGATATAATGCTTGACAGAGATTAAAAGATAAAGCATTGTAGCGACAAAAAATCACAGAAATGAAAGTTGGGTGAAGTTTTTTATGAGCAGTGAAACCAAAAAAACCTACAGCGCCGAAAACATAGAAGTTCTGGAAGGTTTATCTGCTGTAAGAAAGCGTCCGGGTATGTACATAGGCAGCACTGGAAAAAAAGGGCTGCATCATCTTGTCTGGGAAGTTGTGGACAACAGCATCGATGAATATCTATCCGGGCATGGGGAAAAAGTCAGGGTCACCATAAATCAAGATGGCAGCGTCAGCGTAGAAGACAGCGGTCGGGGAATTCCGGCCGATGATTATAAGGATACAAATAAGCCGGCTCTGGAAGTGATAATGACCAACTTACATGCGGGTGGAAAATTCGACAATGAAAGTTATTCTTTTTCGGGAGGTCTTCACGGAGTTGGCGTTTCTGTAGTAAATGCTTTATCCAGGTGGCTGGAAATCGAAACCTGCTGGGAAGGAAACCTTTATTTCCAGCGTTATGAAAGAGGAGAAGCAGTTACCCGGCTGCTGGAGAAAGACACATGCAGCAATTCTGGAACCCGTATTACATTCATGCCCGATCCGGAAATTTTTACTGATGTTGAATTTCGCTATGAAACTCTGGCCAGCCGTCTCAAAGAGTCAGCATATTTGAACAGCGGTCTAAAACTAGTGCTCCGGGATCAGCGGGAAGGTGAGAATAAACAGGATTCTTTTTCCTTTTCCGGGGGATTGAAGCAGTTTGTCAGTTTTTTGAACAGACACCACGAACCCATTCACGAGAATATAATTTATCATGAACAGGAACTGGATGATTGTTATATGGAGCTGGCCCTTCAGTACAATGGTTCTTATACGACCAGAATTTATAGTTATGCCAACAATATCAAGACAGATGAAGGAGGTTACCATGTAACAGGATTTAAAACCGCCCTTACCAGAGCGGTTAACAAATTCGCCTCCAAAAATGACCTCTTAAATAAGAGCGATCCCTCGTTAAAAGGAGGGGATATAAGGGAGGGGCTGACGGCGGTTTTGAGTGTCAGGCTTGCCGAACCTCAGTTTGAAGGCCAGACAAAGAATAAACTCGGCAACAGCGGCATCAGAAGTGAGATAGAGTCGGCTGCCTATGATTTTCTGAAGGAATTTTTGGATTACAATCCGGAGATAGGCAAAAAAGTTGTCGAAAAGGCTTTGGCGGCTGTAAAGGCCAGGCAGGCATCCAAAAAAGCCAGAAAGCTGAATAAAAAGAAAGATGCTCTGAATAAAAATAATCTTCCGGTCAAGCTGGCAGATTGTTCGAGCAGAGATCCTCAAAAGAGCGAACTTTTCCTTGTTGAAGGAGATTCTGCCGGGGGATCTGCCAAACAGGGACGCGATAGAGAGTTTCAGGCTATTTTGCCGCTGAAGGGTAAGATTTTAAATGTCGAAAGAGCCCGAATGGAAAAAATTCTCAACAACGATGAAGTGCTGGCGATCATAAAGACTCTGGGGACAAATATCGGAGATGAATTTGATATATCTGATTTGAGGTATAAAAAAGTTATTATAATGACCGATGCAGATGTTGACGGTGCGCATATAGAAACTTTAATCCTGACTCTATTTTACAGATATATGCGGGAAATAATAGAAAGAGGCCATGTATTTCTGGCCCGGCCGCCTCTTTACCAGATCAATGAATCCGGGAGCACAGAATATCTTTACAACGATCGGGAATTGAATGATTTCAGGGAGAAAAAAAGCAGCAGCAATTTTTCTTTACAGAGATATAAGGGGCTTGGTGAGATGAATCCATCACAGCTCTGGGAAACCACGATGGACCCGGAAAGCCGTCGGCTTATGAAAGTTGAAATTGAAGATGCTCTGGAAGCTGACGAATTATTCACACGACTTATGGGCAGTGATACCTCTTTGAGAAAAGAGTTTATTTTGAACAATGCCAGCAGAGTTGATGAGCTGGACATATAGATTTTGAAGTAAATAAATATTATGGTATAATTGTCGCAGGGATTAAAATTTTTAATCATCACAGGAAAGGAGGTTCTTCATTGGAAAAATATCAATGTACTGTATGCATGTATATCTATGATCCGGAAGAAGGTGACCCCGACGGAACAGGGGGAGTCGAGATCGAACCAGGAACATCTTTTGAAGATATACCAGAACAATGGGTCTGCCCTGAGTGCGGTGTAGGAAAAGATCTGTTCGAAAAGTATTAATCTTGAGCAGCAGCTTTGATCCTTTGAGTCTTTTAAAAAGTTAAGTCTGTGTTTGAAAATATTAAATTTATATTTTGAGATTGCAAAAGCCAGGGCCAGATCGGTCCTGGCTTTATCATATAGTAGCTTAGCCTGGCTTAATATGAGTCGAGTTAAGTGTTAAATTGAATTTATCCCCCTTATATAATACAATAAATAGGTGAACGATATATGCATATGTCAGGTTGAGTTAGCGAGGTGTTTCTACTAAACCATGAAGGCACGAAATTATCATGTAATAACTTACGGCTGTCAGATGAACGAACATGATTCTGAAAAAATCAGAGGTATGCTGGAAAGTATGGGTTACAATGAGGTAAAAAAAGCTGAAGAGGCTGATATTATAGTAATAAACACCTGTCTAATACGGGAAAATGCCGAATTGACAGTTTATGGAAAGGTTGGAGCGCTGAAAAAATTTAAAGAAGAAAATCCTGATCTGGTTCTGGCTGTTGGCGGCTGCATGATGCAGAAGGACACCACGGCCAAAAAGTTGTACAACAAACACCCCGAAGTTGATATAATTTTTGGCACTCATAATCTGCCCCGACTGCCCTCCCTAATAGAGAATGTGAAAGAAGGAAATGATAAGATAATAGAAATTTCTGATGCCCCCCTGGAAGCTAATAAGGACTCGGAAACTCCCGTCAAGCGGGAAAGCGATATTAAGGCCTGGATAACGGTAATAAGGGGCTGTGAAAATTACTGCAGTTACTGCGTTGTCCCGCATGTTAGAGGGCCGGAAAGAAGTCGGCCGGAAGCCCAGATATTAGAAGAGATAAAAGGAGTCGTTTATAATGGCGTAAAAGAGGTTACTCTGCTGGGGCAGAATGTGAATGCTTACGGCAAAGATCTCGAGAAAGATAAGAATTTTGCTGATCTGTTGAAAAAAGCTGCTGATATTAAAGGTCTGCAGCGGATAAGATATATGACTTCTCACCCCCGCGACTTTGATGAGCAAATGATAGAAGTAACGGCCGGCACCGATAAAATAAGCTCACATTACCACCTTCCTGTACAGTCCGGCAGCGATTCTGTGCTCAAAATGATGAATCGAGGGTATACCCGTGCGAATTATTTAAATCTGGTGGAAAAGATCAGGAGTCATGATCCAGCAGCAGCTATTACTACCGACATTATTGTCGGGTTTCCAGGAGAGAAAGAGAGCGATTTTCAAAAGACTATAGATCTGGTTGAAGAATGCAGATTTGATATGGCCTTTACGTTTGCTTACTCTGAAAGACCTGATACCCGAGCCCAGAAGATGGAAGATGATGTTGATCCTGAGGTCCGCCAGGAAAGGCTGCAGGAACTTATGGAAGTCCAGAATCGGATCAGCCAGGAAAAAAATCAAGAGCTGGTCGATGAAACTGTAGAAATACTGGTCGAGGGTGAGAGCAGAAAAAATCCCGAAACTTTTGCCGGGAGAACAGAAACCAACAAACTCGTGATCATTCCTAAAGATGAAGGCTTGAGAGGAAAATTGATACCGGTTAAAATAAATGAAGCCGGCAGCTGGACACTTTATGGCGAACCTCTCATTTAAAGGAATTTTGAGGTGATGATATGTCTGATGAACTGACCCCGATGATGAAGCAGTATAAGTCGTTGAAAAAAGAATACGACGACTGTATTTTGTTTTTCAGGCTGGGAGATTTTTATGAAGTTTTTGAGAAAGATGCCAAAATAGCAGCCAGACTTCTGGATATCGCGCTGACTTCCCGCAATAAAGGGTCTGATGGAGATATTCCGATGGCCGGCGTTCCGGCCAAGTCGGCTTCTTCATATATAGCAACCTTGATAGAAAAAGGCCATAAAGTAGCGGTATGCGAGCAGATGGAAGATGCTTCCGAAGCCTCGGGCCTGGTGGATAGAGATGTTGTGAGGGTGATAACCCCCGGTACAATTATTGAGGATGAGATGCTCCCCGAAAACAAAAACAATTATCTTGCTTCAATTTTTATCCAGGGAGATAATTATGGTTTCTCTTTTCTGGATATATCCACTGGAGAATTCTCGGTGACAGAGGTTTCCGAATTCGAAACCATCTCCGATGAGATAGACAGGCTGGAACCGAGTGAAATAATTATTGAAGAGCGATTGAAAGACATGGATGATTGGCAGGATATTATAAAAAATCGCGATTTTCAGGTTTCGGAAGCGGAAGGGTTTAAAGTTAAAGAGGCTGAAGACCTTGTCGAGGATTTTTTCCAGATCAATTCGCTCCAGGCCTTTGGCTGTGAAGAGATGAAGGCCGGCCTGGCCGCTGCCGCTGAAATAATAAGTTACTCCCGGGAGACTCAAAAACAAACTCTCGATCATATAAAGTCGCTAAATCCTTATAATGTTTACGATTATATGGTTTTGGACGCTGCCACCAGAAGGAATCTGGAATTAACAGAAACCATTAGAAAGAAAAAACAGTCCGGTTCTTTGATGTCGGTGCTCGATAAAACTGTAAACTCCATGGGTTCAAGGCTTTTAAGAAAGTGGATTAATCGTCCTCTTCTTGATAGTGATGAGATTAAAGCCCGTCATGAGGCAGTTGAAAATCTGCTGGGCGATTTTGTTAAAAGCGAAAAGCTGCAAAATTTGCTGGCCAGCGTTTACGATCTGGAAAGACTCCAGAGCAAGATAAGTTATGATACGATAAACCCCCGGGATATGGGTGCTCTCAGATCTTCGCTGGAAATTATACCCGATATAATCGATCTTTTAAACAATTTTAATAGCCCCTATATTGAAGAGATAAAAGATAATATTGATACTATGGATAATTTAAGAGCCTTATTGAAAAAAGCTCTCGTCGAGGAGCCGCCGCATTCTCCCAAAGAAGGGGGGCTTATAAGAGAGGGTTTTAATGACAGACTCGATGAGCTGAGGAGCAGCCAGAAAGAAGCCAAAGACTGGATAGCCAACCTTCAGCCCAAGGAAAGAGAAAGAACCGGAATAGACTCCCTAAAAGTAGGTTTTAATAAAGTTTTTGGATATTATATAGAGGTGACCAATGCCAATCTTGATAAAGTTCCGGATAATTATACCAGAAAACAGACCTTGAGCAACAGCGAAAGATATATAATTCCCGAATTAAAAGAAAAGGAAGCTGCGGTTTTAGGGGCTGAAGAGAAGATAAATGATCTCGAATATGATCTATTCTGTGAACTGAGAGAAAAAGCCGGGGATAATTTATCGCGTCTAAAAAACACTGCCAGACAGCTGGCCAGGCTGGATGTTCTTCTCTCCTTCAGCAGAACTGCCCTGGAAAATGATTACTGCCGGCCTGAAATAAAACAGGATGATCTTATTACGATAACCAGGGGAAGACATCCGGTTGTAGAGGAAATGGTGGATGTTGATTTTGTGCCCAATCATACCAGGCTGGACAGGGAAAGTAATAGGTTTTTGATTATAACCGGGCCTAATATGTCGGGTAAATCGACCTATCTCCGACAGGTTGCCTTGATAGTTCTTATGGCGCAAATCGGTTCATTCGTGCCGGCTGATTCGGCCAGAATCGGTGTTGTCGATCGAATTTTCACCCGGGTTGGAGCCAGCGATGATCTCTCCACCGGCCAGAGCACTTTTATGGTCGAGATGAACGAGGTCAGCAACATAGTTAACAATGCTACAGAGAATAGTTTAATTATCCTGGATGAAGTCGGCAGGGGCACCAGCACCTACGACGGATTGAGTATAGCCTGGGCAGTGAGTAAATATTTGAATTCTCCTCAAAAAGTAGGGGCCAGAACGCTTTTTGCCACTCATTATCATGAATTAACCGAGCTTGCCAGAAATGAAGAAGGTGTCAAGAATTTAAATGTTCTGGTCGAAGAAAAGGAAAATGACATAGAGTTTTTATATCAGATAGAGCCGGGCTCGGCTGAAGAGAGCTACGGAATAGAGGTGGCCAAGCTTGCCGGTCTGCCTTCAGAAATAATACAGGAAGCTCAAAATATGCTGACCAGACTGGAAGAGCAGCAAAAATATTCATCTCAATCCATGTCAACTTTTAAAGATAATGCGGAAGAGAGTCTTAACTCAGGCTATGCTCCCGGTCAGCTGCAGTTTTTTGACGTCAATTCTGGCTCGCAAAATGAACATGATCAAATAATTGAGGAGATAAAAAATGTGAACGTCAATAATACCACCCCCCTTCAGGCCCTGGAGCTGCTTCACAAGCTCAAGCAGAGGGCTGCCGGCAACAGCTAAAAACCTCATTAAGTTGTGATCTTATACGATATCTATCAACTGATAACATGAAGGCCCTTAATTTGCAGCTTTTTTACTGCCGGGTTCTCCAGAATAAAAAATTTTTGGATATTCCCAAGAGGAGAATTTTTATGAGCTCGAAAAAAAATGAGATCAAAAAATTGCCCCGACAAGTGCGCAATCAGATTTCGGCCGGTGAAGTGGTAAAAAGGCCGGCATCAGTCGTAAAAGAATTGATTGAGAATTCTATCGATGCTGGCGCTGACAAAATAAGTGTAGAAATTACAGAAGGCGGCAGAGAGAAGATTATGGTCAGGGATAATGGGATCGGTATTCCTTCTGACAAAATAGAAGAGGCTTTTGAACGATATACTACCAGCAAGATCAGAGAGATAGACGATATTCATTCTCTGGAAACTCTCGGTTTTAGAGGTGAGGCTCTGGCCAGTATAGCTTCAGTCTCTCGCCTTAAAATAAAATCCCGGTATCAGTCTGAAAAAAAAGGGACGATCATAAAATTTGCAGGCGGTGAGAAAAAAGAGAGAAAAACTGCCGGTTTACCAGTGGGAACCGAAATAGAAGTCAGGGATCTATTCTTTAACACTCCTGCCCGATTTAAACATTTAAAAAAATCTGCCACCGAGGCCAAACAAGTATCCCGCAGAATAACCGCCGAAGCCCTGGCATATCCGGAAATAAATTTTTCTTACGAAAATGATGGCAGCGAGAGAATGAAAACCCCCGGGGATGGAAATTTAAAGTCGGTTATTTTTCATCTTTTCGGAGAAGAAATCTACAGCGAACTCATAAAGGTTAATTCCAGCTCTAAAATATTAGAACTGAGCGGTTTTATTGCCGGACCAAAAGTTACCAGATCCTCCCGGCGTTATGAGTTCTTTTTTATCAACAGGCGTCCTGCCATCAATGGAAATCTCAGGAAAGGGGTAGAATCCGGGTACAGCGAATACCTGAATAAAGGTAAATATCCGCTTGTTTTTCTCAACATCAGCATAAATCCTATTCTCACAGATTTTAATGTTCATCCCAACAAGAAAAAGATCAAATTTAGCCGGGGCCAGGAAATAAGAGAGATAATAGCCGGAGAAATTGAAGAGGCTTTAAAAAATTACGAAGGAACTAAAACGGACATTAATCAGAAAAGGGAAAACTTTAACCCAAAAAACATTAAAAAGACCGGATATAAAAGAGAAAGTTCTGCTGAAGAATATCACAGGGGCCGTTTTGATTTTTCCAGTGGAAATATCAAAATGAACGATAAAGGGGAGGATTATAAAGGGGATAATAAAACTGATCTTTCCCTTCCTGATGGCAGTTTGAATCCTGATAACAGGACAAATTTTGAATCTGAACCTCCTGCAAAAGCGGATAATCTCAGCCGTGGCGTTATAGGTCAGCTGCATAATTTATTTATCCTCTATCAAAGCAGAGATGGCCTTTTGATAATAGATCAGCATAACGCCCATGAGAGAATCATTTATGATAAATTGAAATCCAGAATTGACTCCGGAAAAATAGAGAGCGAAATGTTAATCACACCTATCAACCTTACCTTAAGCCCGGATGAAAAAGAGAGACTACTTGAAATAAGCGATTATTTAAATGATCTGGGTTTTTCCATTGATAATTTCGGACCTGATAGTTACGCAATAACGGCAGTTCCACTGTTCATAAAAAATAATCAGGATAGCGATCCCAAAGAGACACTCAGGAGGCTTTTAGAGGCTGATATAAAGCTGGCACCGTCCGATATTCAAAAGGAATTGCTCAAATATACCTGCTGCAGACAGGCTGTAAAAGAAGGAGTTTCTCTGAATATAGAAGAAATGAAAAGAATTTGCAGAAAATTATTTGAAACTTCCAATCCTCATCTCTGTCCCCATAAAAGGCCGATAATAATAAATTATAGCCTGGATCATCTGAAAGACGAAGTAGAGAGACCTTAACTCAACCAGCTCAGTGTTAATTCTTGACTGAATCTACTCAGGAGAGATAAAAATGTCCAAAAACAGGGAAGAACTGCTCGTAATTTTGGGACCAACAGCCAGCGGTAAGACTTCTTTTTCTGTGAATTTATCTAAATATTTTCAGGCAGAAATTATCTCAGCTGATTCCATGCAGGTATACAGAGATATGGATATTGGGACTGATAAAATTGATAAAGAACTGCAAAAATTAATACCCCACCATCTGCTGGATATAATAAGCCCGGAAGAAGAATTTTCAGTAGCCGAATACAAAGAGAAAGCGCGAAAAAAAATAGCAGAAATCAGCAGCAGAGATAATATTCCTGTCATGGTAGGAGGTACAGGTTTATATATAAGGTCAGTGCTGGAAAATTATACCCTTCCCGATCTGCCAGATGATAAAATACGAAATAAGCTGAAAGATTTTGCTGATAGACGGGGGGAGAAAGGAAGAAAGATGCTGCATGCCCGATTGAGAGGGATCGATCCTGCATATGCCCGGAAAATTCATCATAATGATGTTAAGAGAGTTACCAGAGCCCTGGAAGTATTTTATCTAACGGGTAAAACCAGGACCTATTATGGATACCTTCAGAGCAAAATGCCACCTCCCTATAGAGATTTAAAGCTGGGCATATGGAGAAAGCGCCAAAAGCTCTATGATCGTATTGATTCCCGGGTGGAAGAGATGTTCGACGAAGGGCTTCTGGAAGAGGTAAAAACGCTCAGGGAGAAATATAATTTTAGCAAGACCGCGGGGCAGGCTCTGGGTTATAAAGAATTATTTTCTTTTCTGGAGGGGGAGATAAACCTGGATGAGGCCAAAGAATTAATCAAAAAAAGAACCAGAAGGCTGGCCAAAAAACAAATTTCATTTTTTAAAAGAGATAAGGATATAGTCTGGTTTAATCCGGACGACTGGCAGAGTTATGAAGATTGCCTGCTGGAGGCAGTCAATTTAATTTCAAAGAGTTTTGATTCGGTAGAATTCAATTTCAAACTCAAACATGCAGGAATATAAAATTTTTTATAGAAATGTGTATAGAGAATTCAAAGAGATTGTTAAATGTCACCTAAAGCTGCATATCAGGATAAAATGCTGGCTGAGGCCAGCGCCAGCGAGACAGATTTAGACAGATTTAAAATTTTATCTCATCAACGGTTTTTTACAGGTTGTGTCGCAGGTTTTGATCAATTTACGATGGTTTTAAAGGGAGATAAGGGAGAAAAACAGCTGGTTTTGGTTTATAAGCACGCGATCTCTACTATTGCAGCCGATGACTCGCTTTTGGAAAATAATAAGGAGGAAGTTAATGACTGATAAAACTGAATTTGAATTTTACAAGTACCAGGGTTTGGGTAACGATTTTATAATATTTAATCCCGATTTTACTGATGACTATGATATCAGTCCAGAGGAAGTCCGAAAACTTTGCGATAGAAATTTTGGAATTGGTGCCGACGGTATTCTGCTGATTTCACCTTCTGGTTCGAGTGAAGACGATGAGTATCCGGAATTTGATCTGACAATACATAACAGCGATGGCAGCACTGCTGAAATGTGCGGTAATGGAGTGAGATGCATAGCTCATTATTTGAAAGATCAAAAAATAATAGAAAAGGGTGTGAAACTTAAAACCGGGGCTGGAGAGATTACTCCAGAGCTGGAATCATATGATTTTGCAGCTGGCCGATCAGATGTTAAGGTCGATATGGGCAGCCCGGAATTCGATCCCGATAAAATTCCGGTGGACTGGAATTATTTCTTTGAGAGCGATAAAAAACATAAGCCTCGGGAACTATTTGAAGTGAAATATAACTTTTTCGCCGATGATGACAGCGATTACCGGGTTAATTTTGTTTCAATGGGCAACCCTCATGCTGTCTTTTTTGTGGAAAAAAACCTGGAAAGTCTTCCCCTGAAGAAATGGGGTCCTAAAATAGAGACTCATTTCATATTTCCAGAAGATATCAATGTTGAATTTGCCCGGATAATTGAGCGGGACAGCATTGAAGTCAGGGTCTGGGAAAGAGGCTGCGGGATCACCCTGGCCTGCGGAACTGGAGCATGTGCAGTGGCCGCTGCCGCAGTCAAGAAAAATTTAACCGAAGAAGCAGTGAATGTTTCTCTTCCAGGAGGAGATTTGAATATAGACTGGAGCGATAAAAGAATTAAGATGACCGGACCATCGCGTAGAGTTTTTCGAGGTACTGTTGATATTTCTAGATAAATAATAAAATAATTAAAATAGAAAGGATGGGATATTATCATGGAAGTCAATATCGAAAGAGCTGACAGAGTTAAAAATCTGCCCCCCTACTTTTTTGCCGAAATCGATAAAATGATCGACAGAGCCAGAGAAGAGGGGGTTGATGTGATAAGTTTTGGGATAGGTGATCCAGACCTTCCCACTCCCGACCACATAGTTACTGCTATGAAAGAAGCTGTTTCAGATCCTTCCACCCATAGTTATCCCAGTTATGAAGGCCTTTATGAATTTAGAGAGGCTGTCTGCGACTGGTATGACGAAAGATTTTCGGTCAATTTAGATCCTGAAGCTGAGATAGTATCGCTGATAGGTTCAAAGGAGGGACTGGCTCATTTTCCCTTCTGTTATATAAATAAAGGCGATCTGGCTCTCGTTCCCGACCCAGCTTATCCGGTATATGAAACAGCAGTCGTTATGGCCGGAGGCAGTACTGTTTCTTTGCCCATGACTCCGGAAAATGATTTTCTCGTTGATCTCAGCGAAGTACCAGAGGAAAAGTTAAAGAAGGCTAAACTGCTGTTTATTAATTATCCCAATAATCCTACCGGCGCGGTAGCAAACAGGGAATTTTTCAGGGAGATTGTCGATTATGCCCGGAAATATGAATTCCTTGTAGTTCATGACGCTGCCTATAGCGAGATAGGTTTTGATGGTCATGAACCCCCAAGCTTTCTGGAGGTAGAAGGAGCAAAAGAAGTGGGGATTGAATTTGGCTCCCTCTCCAAGACATTTAATATGACAGGCTGGAGATTGGGCTGGGCTTTGGGCAATGAAGAGATGATAGATGCTCTCAGCACCATCAAGACCAATGTTGATTCCGGTGTATTTGAAGCAATTCAGAGAGCTGGTATCACAGCTCTTAAAGGAGATAAATCATGCATCGAAAAAATGCAGGAAGTCTATAAAAAGAGAAGAGATCTTCTGGTTTCCGGTTTAAATGATCTGGGCTGGGATGTAAAACCCAACAAAGGCAGTTTTTATCTCTGGATTGAAATTCCGGAAAGCTATGAGGACAGCCAGGAATTTTCGGAAGATGTCTTCAAGGAAACGGGAGTTTTTCTCACTCCGGGGATAGGTTACGGAGATGCAGGAGAAAGATTTGTGCGTTTAGCTCTCACAGTGACAGAGGAGAGGATTAAAGAAGCTCTCGATCGCCTGGAAGAATTTTTCAAGCTGAGGAGATGAAAGCAGAAAATGTCATTTGTAGACTGGCATACTCACCCTTATGCTCATGGAGAAAAAGATCTTCGGCCCTGCCAGAATAAAGAAATTCTAAAAAAGTATGTTGATTTTGCCCGAGAAAAAGGCCTGCGGGGTATAGGTTTTACCGATCATGATTGGTTCATCGAAGATTTTGACTTTGATAATATGTATCATGTCAAAGAAAAATATGAATTAGAAATCAATATAGGTATCGAATTCGAATATATTCCCGGGAGGGAGGGCGAAATAGAGGAGATATTACATGATTATCCGCTGGAATACAGCATCGGTTCGGTCCATCAAATAAATGGCTGGGAATTTGACAATCCTGAATATAAATTCAAATTCGAGGAGCTTTCTTACAGGCAGCTTGAAAACACCTATCAAGAATACTTTAATATAGTAAAAAAATCTGTGGAAAGCGATTTGTTCGATATAGTTGGCCATCTGGAGCTGCTGAAAATATTCGATTATAGTATAGATGATCGCAGAGAGATTTTAGATATGGTTGATCCTGTCCTTAAAGCTTTAACTGACACCGATACAGCTCTGGAGATAAACACGAATGGCTTAAACAAACCGATCGGCGAATTATTTCCTGCTCTTGACATATTAAAGCAGGCGGATAATTATGGAGTTAGGATGGTTTACAGTTCTGATGCTCATGCCCCTGAAAGAACGGGAGAGAACTTTGAGTTTGTAGATAACATCTTGAAAATTTTGTAATATTTGTCTGAGGTGATAAGGATTTTCTTCACGAAAGAGGGCAAAATAAGAAAAAATCAGCTGATTACCTATCCAAATAATAGTTATGAAAAGTTAAAATCAGAAGCCAGAGAATGTCAGCGCTGTCATTTGAGAGAACAATGTACCCAGGTAGTAATGGGAGAAGGAAGCCTGGAAAATAGAATCATGCTAATTGGAGAAGGGCCGGGCGCTGATGAAGATGAAAAGGGTAGACCATTTGTAGGTCGGGCAGGTCAGCTTTTAAACGATATTATGAAAGATGTAGGGTTGAAAAGAGAAGATCTCTATATCAGTAACATAGTAAAATGCCGACCGCCTGATAACAGAGCGCCCAAAAATGACGAGATGGAGGCCTGTTCGCCCATTTTAAAAGCAGAAATTGAGATAGTGGAGCCTAAAGTAATTATGCCGCTGGGCTCCACTGCCTTAAATTATCTGGTCGAAGATGGCCTTTCTATAACCAGCAAAAGAGGAGAATGGATAGAAAGAGGAGAGCTTTTCTTTTTACCGACTTTTCATCCGGCTTATATTTTTAGAAATAGAGGGGCCGAAGAAGATGTTAGAAGAGACTTTAAGGTTTTGAAAAAAGCCAGTGAAAGAATAGAAGAGCTTTATGACTGCGGCTTTTAAAATAATAAGACTTCAATTCTATCTTATATTGCGAAAAAGCCCAATTACCTTGCCCAAAATAGATATATTTCGGTTTTTGATCGGACTATAGGCGGGATTTTCGGGCTGCAGCTTAATTGTGTTATCTTCTTGATAATATCTTTTAACAGTTGTTTCATCTTCGAGTAAAGCTATCACGATGTCGCCATTTTTGGCGACATCCTGTTTTTTTGCAATGACATAATCACCGTCATTGATACCTGCCTCGATCATGCTGTCCCCCTGAACCTGCAGCATAAATATATCGCTGTTACCCGGGCTGAAAAAATTAAGCGGAATAGGGAAGAAATCCTCGATGTTTTCCTCCGACAGAATTGGAGTTCCAGCTTTCACTCTGCCTACGATAGGAACTTCAATTATTTCACTGCTTTCTTTATCCTCATTTAATTCACTTAAAACTTCGATAGCGCGCGGTTTTTCCGGATCTCTGCGGATATATCCTTTTTCTTCAAGAGTTTTTAGATGACTGTGAACAGAAGCAGGGGATTTTAATCCGACAGCCCTGCCGATCTCACGTACAGAAGGAGGATACCCCTTGGCTGCTATTTCTTTTTTGATATAATTTAATATTGTTTTCTGCCTGTTACTTAAGTTTTCCAATTTGAATTATACCTCCTTAGTGGTATTTGAATTAACTCAGATAAGATCGGCTGAAAAAGAGAATGAATTTTTGAGATCTTTTTGCGTAAAATTTGTATTTTACGCAAAAGTATTTTTTGAACTCTTATCTACCAATAAATCCGAAATTAATTATTTGATCGCAAAAACATGGTTGCCTATCTCTGCTGTCTTTTCAAGTGTGCGAAACCAATCCAGATTATCGGCTGTTTTTGGATTGTAGAAATAACGGGCTCCCTGACTGGGATCATTACCTTCCAGGGCTTCAAAAACGGCCAGGTAAGCAAGAGTTTCAGGGTCCTGAAAGTACTGACCATCTGTAACAGCTGTAAACTGTTCTGATTGATATATAATGTCTGGTATACTATCGGGAAAGTTCGCAGCCTCCAATCTGTTTAATACTACTGCAGCAACAGCAATCTGACCAATGAATGGTTCACCTCTGGCTTCACCATGAACCAGCTGAGCCAGTTTATTTATGTCGCTTTCATCGATGCTTTTGTCTCTCATTGTACTTCTGATTTCGCTTCTTCTATCATCGTCGTATATTAAATCCATGGGAGCTTCTTCAGATACTATTTCTCTGTCATCTTCCCTGTCAACTCTGTAAATTTCTTCATCATCCCTATGCGGATCTTCAATATCTTCATCTTCTTTTTCATCACTGCCAAAAAAGTATTGAGTGGCTGTTAAAATTAATACTGCCACTCCAACTCCCTTGAGAACGTCCTCGCCATCAAAATCGGAAGCGTGAACAGTGTTATTGTTATTCAAATCAGGTAACAAAAATATGCCGCTGGTGGAAATAATGAAAAAAACAATCAGGATAATTATAGTAATAATTTTTGTTTTGATTTTATAGTTATTGATCTTATAGTTATTTTTGTCAGACTGTCTTTCAATCAATGATTTATCATCCATTGTGTTATCCCTCAATCACTGTAAAATTGAAATCAAAGAAATTACGCCTACTGCACCTATGTAAAGCATATGATCGCTCTGTCCGCTTTCTATTTCTTCTATTCGTTCCTGTCTTTCTTCTTCTCTTTCTTCAAGGGCGGTAAGACGCTGTTCTAAGTTTTCTATTCTTTCTTCATACATCTCTATATCTTCCGGCTCCTCAGGAATGTCGACCGGGTCTTCAATATCTATTGTTTCTTCCAGCTCATGCACTCTATCTTCCAGATTATCCAGTTCATCCTGTCTGGCCCTTAATTCTGCGATTTCATCTATAATTTCATCTACTTCATTCTGAAGAGCCGCAGTATCATCATGAACTTCAGCTATATCTTCGCCCTGAATTAATGTTTCCTGTTCTAATTCTTCCATTCTCTCCTGAAATAAATCCATTTCATCTGCCAGATCAACCAGTTCATCCCTGAATTCGACTGAGAGCTCTCTGAGCAAATCTAAGTCATCTTCTTCCATCTCCAGATGACCTTCGTCCAGGTCTTCCAGCATTTGAGCTAAAACTTCTGCCAGTTCAAATCTTGAAACCCGATTTGTGCCTGCAAAAGTATCATCATCATAGAGACTCATATAACCTCTTTCTATCAATTTTTCCACGCTTTCGTAGGCCCAATGTTCTTCCGGCACATCTTCAATTTCTAAACCCATTACAGCAGGAGAAAAGCTGGTTACAGCTATAAGTGTTGTTACCAGAAATGTAATTAAAACTGCCCTTTTCATTATCATTGCCTCCTGTTTCATTTTAGTAATTTATCTTAATTCTATTCTTTCATCGCCATCAGTAATTAATTTTATATTCAACAATTCAAATTTCTGCTTGATTTCCTCCAGTTCGAGGTGATCTTCTAAAATTCTGAAACGCATAGTAGCCAGTCCGCCCTCCTCGACGTTGTCAGGCAGTTCCTCCTGAAACCCAAAAATGTTTTCAGAATATTGCTCGGGTCCTCTCCAGCTCATCATCCTGTTATCTCTGACAAAAAATGTTCCCCGGCTTGCATGCATAAATTCCAGATTTTCATCATCAAATTCCAGTTCAAATTCTATCTCATTTATGTCCTCTCCGAGATTGACCCCTCTGATATCGACTGTTATTATACCTCTATCAATTCTTGAGGTTTTGAAATCAAAGTAAACTTCAGCTTCTGTGGAAGGAATATAAATTTCTTCCTGGATTGAATCAGATAAACCAGCTTCTCCTTCTAAATTTAAAGCGACGGGAAAATAGCCTTCTATATCATGGGGTCTAACCTTCCATCTTAGCTCAAGATCTTCCCCGGGTTTAACAGAGCTGCTTTTCCGCCGACTTCTTTCCCTGTCGGTGAAATCTATTCCGGGAGGAAGAACCAATTCTCCGGAAAAGTTATTTATGGCACTGTCACCTGTATTTCTTACCACCGCTTTGATAGTATATGGCATGGGAGTTAATCTGCCGTCTTCCACTCTGAATTCTTCCGGGGCAAAAAATTCAGCTTCCATTGTGGGTGTCAATAATTCAATCTCCCTTTCCAGAAGATTGGAATCTGTATTGTCAGCTTCAGCTACGACTTCAAAACTGCTGCTCCTGGGTAATTGATCAGCAGCAGGAGATGCATAAAAATTCACCTGTGCCACATCCTGTGCCTCGAGATTGCCTATTTCCCTCTCAGCTTCCTCAACCTGCAAATAATCAGGCAGATTGAGAGAAATGCTGACATTCTCTGCGGTAATTTCGGTGGTATTTTCAACATATGCTACTATAGGCAGTTCTGGTGTGTCTGTAGTAAAGGCGAATTCTCGGGGAGAGCTGATTCCCAGCGAGAGCATTCCTGGAACTTTAGTGATACCTCCCAGCCCATAAGTTGTCGAATAGCTTACTGTCTCACCGGGTTCAATAGTTTCAGGCTCCCAGTACAGGGCAATAGCGCTATCTCTTTCATACTCACCTTCTCTTAAAAATTCCCTGCCCGGTTCAAAATTAAAATCCCAGGCACCATCAGCAAGACTTCCCCAGTTTGACATATAGACATCATCCGGCGGGGTTACTTCTTCGCCGATAAAAGAGCCCTGAGAAGTGATCTGGGGATCAGTCAGAGAATCAAAGGACTGATAAAAGTTGGGCAAATCCTCGCTCGTCAAATTAGTATCTGTTTCGATTGCTTCTTCCTGAACTCTAAATGGTGATCCATCGACTTCTCCCAGCATAGTATCGAGCATAATTCTCAGACCGGTTTCATGAGGTTCATCGTCGGTGTTGGTGATTTCATATTCGATTAAAGCTGTATCTTGCAGGCCAGTTGTCGTACTCTTTACAATTTCCAGATACTGAGTGACCATCAAATCCTCTATTTGATATTCAGTGATTATTTTATCATCCTCCACCTCAGGAGGTCTGATTTTTTCGCCAAAATTAGTGTTTTGACCGGCTCTCCTCTCAGTTTCTCCGCCAAAGCTGTAGTTTACACCGTCGATTCTTACAGTGGTAAATGAAGTCCAGGGAATTGGTCTTCCATAAATCAGAGGCATGTTTTCATCATCATCTCTGCCGGGATCTCCGCCTGTGGTTTCTACTGCAAATCTTCCCCGGGCATTTTCCTCGGTGTTGATAACCACGGAAATAAAATCGTTATAAATTCTCAGATTGCCATGCTCATCGATTCTTTCGTTTATATCTGACTCCGCCTGCATCGGGACCGGGGCGGCAGAGAGACAGATAATACTGATTACCGCAGCTAAAAAAACTGTATTCAGCAGATTATTTTTGTCAATCATTTGCTGACCACCTCTGAAATTGTATTGCTAAAATAGTTCATTATTCAAATTGAATTTCAACTAATTCATAATTAATATCTGGATTTCCATATTCGTCCAGAGAGAAATCAATTAAAATATCCATGGTATAAGCGCTGGCATATGATTTAAAATTCCATCCATGTTCTATTGTGTTCAAAGCATTCCTGTCCATAGCCTCAATGCCTGAAGATTCATAGACGGATATTTCTTCAATATCTCCAGCCTGATTAATTTCAGCCGATATTACTACCTCTCCAGTCTCGCCTGGACCAACCGAGTATTTTGGATAAACAGGGAGTTGAGAATCCAATACCAGTTCGCCAGCAGCAGGAGGCACTTCTTCTTCGACTTCCTCTTCTGATAGATCTGATTCTTCCTCAATAGATGTTTCTGTTTCCTGCTCTGATTCTTGATCAGCTGTAGATATCTCTTCTGTAATTTCTTCTTCCTGTTCGGGTTCTTCCCGGGCGGCTTCAGCAGATTCTTCATCATCTATTTCTTCAGCTGTCTCGATCTGCTCTTCAATTTCTCTTTCAGATTCTTCAGCAGTTAAAACTTCTTCATCGACTTCGCCGACTTCTTCAGCTTCGGTCTCTTCCTCAAAAGCCTGCTCATCCGCCTCTGCTTCTGTCGGACTTTCTTCGACTTCTTCTATCTCAGAATCTGTCTCAGTTTCTTCATGCTCAGCTATTGCTTCTGTATCTTCTGCCTCAGCTTCCATAACATCTTCACTTATCTCCTCGTCAGCAGTCTCAACATCAGAAACTTCTTCGCTTTCATCTGGCTCGATTTCCTGAGTTTCTTCAGCCTCTTCAACCTCCGACTCTTCTTCGGTCTCTGAGTCTTCTTCAGAGACATCCTCTTCGGTTTCTTCTTGATCTTCTGATTGTTGTTCCTCTACATGTTCTTCAGCATACAACCTTTCTTCTTCGACAGGTCTATCCTCAGGTAAATTTTCAAAATCAACAAACTGTATAAATTCAAAATCAACCCTGTCTACTCCGTCCGGGTTTAAACCTGAAGCCAATCCTCCCCAGGGCAGAAAGTAAAACAAGGAAAAGTGTATGATTAGCGATATAATCAAAAACACGTATAAATTATCGAAAGGAAACTTTTTATTCATAATAATCTCTCCAGATTATATTTCTCTTTCAGCAGCAAGAGCCAGGTTATATATGCCTTCCTGTCTCAATCCATCCATAACATGTATAAGATATTGATAACTTACATTTTCATCAGCATTTATAACAACGACTAAATCTTCTTTTATCTCTCCATCTTCCAGGGCTGTATTTCTTACTTCAGCTCTTATTTCATCCAGGGACATGATATCTCCTTCCAGAGAATACTGTCCCTGTTCGTCGATATTTACAACTATATTTTCCTGAGGCTGTTCAACGACGGTTTCCGCGCTCGGAAGCTGTAAATCCAGCCCTTCAGGTGATGCCCTGAAAGTGGTAAAGAGCATGAAAAAGACCAGCAGAAAAAAGATCACATCGATCAGAGGAAGTATATTTATAGAGCTTTTGTTGTCATGAGATGTTTTTAACATTTTCTTCATACTTTTCACCTCTGTCGTTGCCATCAACTACATCCATTATCTCGACAATACTCTGATTGAGCTGATGAGCTCTTCTATCGACTATTTTAGAAAAATAAGAATAAAAAATAGCTGTAGGTATAGCAATTATTAACCCTATGGCCGTACTGATTAAAGCTGATGCTATTCCAGCGCTGATCTGAGTGGGATCGCCTATTCCGGCAGCACCTCCCAGAATATTAAAGCTGCTTATAATTCCCAGCACAGTTCCCAGAAGACCAAGCAGTGGGGCTATCATAGCTATTACATCGAGTATGGTCAGATGTTTTTCCATTTTTCTTATCTCATTTTGACCTGTTACCTGTAAAGCTTCTCTTATTCTCTCAGAATCTTCATCAAGGTTCGATAAAGCTGTCGATAAAAGTTTAACATTTGGCCCCTTTTTACCTTTCAACTGGTTATAAGCTGACATCGTATCTCCTTCATCGATCATCATTTCTACTTTTCTGATTAAATTTTTGTTGTCCTGTTTATTTTTGGCGAAAAAAATTGTTTTTTCTATAATAACTGCCAGGCTAAAAATAGATGCGATCATCAGAGGTATAGCTGTTGGGCCTCCCAGTGATAATACATTCCAAATTTCCTGCAAGTTTGATCACTCCTTTTCCCAAAATGAATTATCGATTTTATCTGTCGAACTTTCAGAGCTGGTTCAAAACATTCTCAATGAGTGTCCTGCCAAAAAGATTGCGATCATCAGTCTATTTACACATTAATTAAACTTCTACAAAAAGGCTTCAATTCCTCTTTTTTTAGTCATACAAAAGTTCTATATATAGAAAGATATATAATAACAAGATTTTAACAAAAAATTTGGCAGCGCAGGGCTGCCTAAGTTTAAAAGTATTTAAATGAATTATGAAGAATTTTGAGTCAATATTTATATATTGGAACTGTAAGATACAAAGCTGCGTTCATGAAATGTTATATCTTCCAGCCATTATTATCATGATAGTGATCTTATAAGATATCTATCAACCGAGTTTTCAGTACAGGAATGCAAAACCCTTGATAATCATCCCTAAAACGCCCAGGCTTATCAAAAGAGTGGGTACATATTTATATATTTCATCGGCTTCAGAAATTCTCACCTGTTCTTTGATAGTGCCTATGAGTATAAAACCAAAGTAAAAACCTATTGAATTTGCCAGAGCTGTTATCAACATAACATCCACACTCAGGCCTCTGTCAACCAGAATATATTGAAGACCAACCAGCGGGGCCAGCATCAGGAAAAATCTGGGGACTCCTAAAAACTCACCCTGAAATTCCCCTGTCTTCTGCAATACGAAGACGGCTCCCAGGGCAGTCAGCAGAAAGATCCAGCCGTGAGCAAACTCCAATTCCAGAGGTAGTGAAGCAGCAATAATAGTTCCTACAATAGCGGCAAAAAACAAACCCAGTGAAAATTTTACGCCTTTAATTAATGAACGCCTCACTCCTGCTGTTTCAACCAGGGATATCAGTACTCCTAAAAAATAAGCAAATATTATATTTTGAGGTATTATATTTTCCAGAAAAATTCCAAACAGTTCACTCACTTTGAGCTCCCTCCTCGAGTTCAAATATCGTATCGCTAATTATATTTACAGAGAGAAGTTTTCTTACTATCAACCATAATGTCCCCAGAATAATAAATGCTCCAGGTGTTCCTTCAAAAGAACCCAGAGGCGCAAATCCCACTTCGAAAAATGACCTGCCCAGCACCGATCCAAAACCCAGCAATTCTCTAAAGAAGCTTACCAGAACAATGGATATGAAAAAGATATTGAGCCTCTTCCAGAGCCCTCCCATACTTACTTCTGTTTTGCAGCCATAATAAGTTAAGGGGGTCACACCTATCAACAGGATATACATGCCGCTGTACTGATAAATTTCCGGATACATTACAGCTGAAATCAAATAGGCTGAATATGACAGGGATATTCCCAGTGCCAGAAACAGAACCCAGTGAGCGCCAGCCAGTTTGTCTCTATTTAACAAACTGGAAAAGCCTCTTAAAATCAAAGATATTATTATTAGGGAAGCAGCTAAATATACCGCAGTCTGCAGATTTCTGCTTCCGCCTAAAAGAATTAAGATACCCAGAATTAAAACCTGTTCAAACATATTATTAAATCTATCCATAAAGTTATATCACCCTCTCTCTTTATTCTGCCCTATTTAATGCCGAATTTACCGCATCCAAAAACCCCTGGCTTGATTGAGTGGCTCCGCTGACAACATCCACATCAGCGGTCTGTTCTCCAAGAATTTTATTCTTCAGCAGCAAAAAGGCCTGTTCACCCAGTTCCTCAGATTCACTGTGCTCGAGAACGTTGATTTCCTGGATAATTCCCTCTTCTATTTTTACTTCAACATGCACGATATCTTCATATCCTTCTCCTTTTCCTTCATAAGTTCCATCATTATAATCCACAGGAGGTGTTTTTAAATCACGGGCAGCAGTCCAGGCTTCACCAGCTGCTTCTATAAAACCTTGACTTGAACCTGTAGCTCCCGAAACAATGTCCAGCTCGGGACTCTGTTCCTCCAGAAATTTTTCCGCCAGTCTTGTAAAAGCCGGTTCAGCTATATCAGGAGAGTCACCGTGTTCTATAACTCTAACGGAGTTCATAATCCCATCTTCTACAGTTATCTCAATTTCTACATCATCGCTATACCCTTCACCTATACCTCTGTGTGATCCGTCTTTTAATTCGGAGGATATATCTTCTATTTCTGCTTCATCTTTCGCCAAAATATCGACTTCACCATGAGCTGCAGTTAAAGCTTCATCAAGAGCAGAAATAAATCCTTCGCTTGATTTTGTAGCTCCGCTTACAATATCTATATCAGGACTCTGCTCTGCTAACACTCTATTTTTCAAATCTTCAAAAGCAGGTACTGCCAGATCATCAGAATCAGAATGTTCTATGATATTGAGTTCTGAAATAAATCCTCCTTCAATTTTTACCTCCAGCTCAATTTCGTCATTATAACCCTGGCCGACACCGGTATAAAGACCATCTTCGTAATCAACCCGGGGAGTTTTAACAGCTCCAGCAGAAGATATCGCCTCCTCCAGCGCCTCTATGAATCCTCTGCTGGAGCTGGTAGCCCCGGAAACCGTACTTACATCGTAATCCTGGGTTTCGATAACTTTTTCTTTTAATTTTTCAAAAGCTGGATCGGCTTTATCAGGATTGTCATCGTGAGTTATAACTTCAAGATCAACTATTTTACCTTCTTCTACAATCATCTTAAGTTCTATATCATCCCGATAACCTTCCCCAATTCCTGTATAATTTCCATCCTGAATTTCAAAATGAGGTTCCGAAGAAGGATTGTTGCTGCCGGAATTGTTATTCTGATTAGTATTTGAGCTGCTGTTATTTCCCTGATTTCCAGTATTATTTTCATCCAGCCTGGCCTCATCCAGAGCAGCTTCGACTGCCTGCAGATAGCCTTCACTGGAGCCGGTAGCACCGGAGGCTGTATCTACATCCGTGCTGCGGGCTGAGATCACAGAATCTTCTAGCTCGTTGAAGGCTAACTCCGCAAGTCCTTCAGAGTCTCCATGGCTTATAACTTCAATATTTGTAATTTCGACCTCATTAACTGTGACATTTACTTCAATATCATCGTTATAACCCTCGCCGATACCGGTATATTCTCCGGCTTCGAATAAAGCTTCCTCTTCCTCTTCAGGTTCTTCGGGCTCTTCGAGTTCAGCCAGGGCATTATCAACTGCTGCCAGAAAGCCCTCGCTGGAACCAGTAGCCCCCGAAACCGTGTCAACATCGGTGCTCTGAGCGGCGATGACATCATCTATTAGGTCTTCGAAAGCCGGCTCGGCGATGTCAGGAGTTTCCTCGTGTTCGAGGACCTGAATATCGATGATTTCACCGTCTTCGACCATCACCTCGACTTCGATTTCGTCGTTATATCCTTCGCCGGCCCCTGTAAATGAACTTTCTTCAGTCACTTCAGGTTCTTCTTCCACTTCCTCCGGTTCTTCTACTGGCTCTGCTTCATCCAGCCTGGCCTCATCCAGAGCAGCTTCGACTGCCTGCAGATAGCCTTCACTGGAGCCGGTAGCACCCGAGATGGTGTCGACATCGGTATCCTGAGCAGACAATACAGCTTCCTCCAGATCTGCAAAAGCCGGTTCAGCGATGTCTTCGGTTTCTTCGTGACTTAAAACTTCGATGGCAGCGATCTCTGTTTCATCTACGGTGACTTCCACCTCTATGTCATCGTTATAACCCTCGCCGATACCGGTATATTCACCGGGTTCATAAATTGCTTCCGGATCTTCTTCGGGATCTACATCTTCTTCAAGTTCAGCTAGAGCTTCATCGACGGCTGCCAGAAAGCCTTCGCTGGAACCGGTAGCTCCCGATGCAGTATCTACATCGGTGCTTTGGGTAGCCAATACTTCGTCTATAAGGTCTTCAA
>NZ_FNGO01000012.1 GCF_900103135.1 Halarsenatibacter silvermanii
GAAAAAACTTTTCTATAATTTTTCTACCATACCTGTTAAAAATCTTTTGCAATTCCGCTGAAAGCTCAGAAATGTCTGTTTCAGAATCATTCATAATTATTTCTTCAAACTTTTCAATTAAAACAAAAATGTCTTCACCAAACTGGTCAATTAGTTCTTCATATGTTATACTTTTTGACAAGAGGACTCCCTCCTTAATTTTGTTTTGGGTGAATCTAAAACAATTATATCAGGGGGAGTCCTCTTTTTTAATGCCAGATACTTTTTTCAGACAATTATAACTTTGACCCTACAACTATTTTACACTAAGGAGAAGTTCATAATCAGGGTCAGTATATGTTTTGATGAAGGTATGACCTGGTTTTTCCAGAAATAGATAACATGGCTCAAATATAATTTTTGGGAAAAATATTTTTCTGAGGGAAACTCAAATCCAGGGTGATTTCATGTCTTTGAACAGCACTGAAATAACAGGTCAAATTGAGACAATTACCTATACAAATCCGGAAAATAGTTATACTGTTGCCAGAATTAATGTCGAAGATGAGGATGATATGGTCACAGCGGTGGGTTATCTTCCCTCGGCAGAAGTCGGTCAGGTGGTGACTCTTGAGGGAAAATGGGTCATACATCCTAAGTACGGTCATCAATTTGAATTTAATTCTTACAGCTACGATGTACCGACCTCAAAAGAAGGCATACAGAAATACCTGAGCTCCGGACTCGTCGAAGGAATTGGTCCGGTTATGTCGGAGAGAATTGTAGATGAATTTGGGAAAAATGCCCTGGAAGTTATTGATGAAGACCCCGATAGATTACTGGAAGTTGAAGGAATAGGAAAAAAGCGTTATCAGGAGATCAAAAGCTCCTGGGAAGAGCAAAAAGAGATAAGAGATATTATGGTTTTCCTGCTCTCCTGTGGTATCAGTCCGACTTATGCTGCCCGTATTTTTGAGAAGTATGGCCAGGAAGCGGTTAAAAAAGTGGAAAGAAACCCTTATAGATTGGCTCGTGATATTCGGGGAATTGGATTTAAAAGAGTTGATGAAATAGCCAAAAATATGGGCATTGAGGGGGATAATCCTGAAAGAATCAAAGCAGGCATAAGTCATGTTCTCGACGAGGCAATTGATGAGGGGCATGTTTTCCTGCCCAAAGAGGAACTGGAAGAAAGAGCTTTCCAGGCACTGCAGGTAGAAAAAAACAAAGTTGAAAATGTTCTGAATCGAATGTTTAAAAATGATGAACTCGAGATAGAAACCTTATCAGAAAAAAATTTACAGGCGGTGTACTTACCTGCTCTTTATCGAGCAGAAAAAGGTATTGCCGATAAATTATCGAGATTACTTCATTTTCCTTCTCAAGACATAAATTCATCTTTTTCAGATATTCTCAAAGTTGTTGAAAAAAATTCTAATATCATTATTTCTGATGAACAGCGCCGGGCAATAAAAAAATCGATGAGAGAAAAAGTGAATGTTATAACCGGCGGTCCGGGCACGGGCAAGACCACAATTCTAAAAGTGATGATTGCCATCTTTTCCAGGGCTGGTTATAAAGTCAGGCTGGCAGCTCCTACAGGAAGAGCAGCTAAAAAAATGGAAAGTTCAACCGGTCATCCAGCCGAAACTATTCATAGGCTGCTTGATTTTAATCATCATCAGGGAGGCTTTCAAAAGGACGAGGAGGATCAGATTGAAGGAGATATTATAATAATTGATGAAGCTTCAATGCTCGATAGTCGTTTGATGTATAATCTGATGAATGCTGTACCGGAAAAATCTAGTTTGATCCTGGTTGGAGATGTTAATCAACTTCCACCGGTTGGTCCTGGCTATGTGTTGAGAGATATTCTGGATTCAGATGTTATTCCAAAATCCAGATTGACCAAAATATACAGACAGGCGGATGAAAGTCTAATTGTATTGAATTCTCATAGAATAAATTCCGGTTATATGCCTGTGATGGATTCTGCTGATGATGGTTCCAACCTGAGAGATTTTTATTTTGTACAGGAAAAAGATAAAAACAGAATTCTCAATATGATGCTTAAAATAGTCACTGAAAGAATACCCGGTCGCTTTGGGTTTGATCCAATTGATGAAGTGCAGGTATTAAGCCCAATGCGCAGAGGGATTTTAGGTGTTGACAATTTAAACAAAAAGCTGAAAGAAATTTTAAATTCCGGCAAAGACAATGATAGGAAAGATTTGAAATCTGGAAACAACGTATTTCACAACGGCGATAAGGTTATGCAGATAAAAAATAATTATGAGCTGGAAGTTTTTAACGGCGATATTGGTCGAATTCACTTCGTTGATCGGGATAATAAAAAGCTCCAGGTCGATTATTCGGGCAGAAAGGTTACATACTCCCATAAACAACTGCAGGAGTTGACACTGGCCTATGCCATCACCGTTCATAAATCTCAAGGTTCAGAATACCCTGCTATGGTGATGCCCGTCAGCACCCAGCATTATGTTATGCTGCAGAGAAAATTGATATATACCGCTTTAACTCGAGCTGAAAATCTTGCAGTAATGGTGGGATCCAAAAAGGCTCTGGGAATGGCTGTGAACAATAATAAAGATGAGAAGAGGTTTTCTTATCTGGATGGTCGTTTAAAAAATTTGCTGGCCTGACTGCTGTCATTATTCTGCAAAGGGGGTATTATGATGGTCGAGATGGAAGGTACGGAAGTAGAGGGGCTTATCAGTTCTCTTGAAACCTGGTTTTTTAACGATATATTGATTCTGGATAATTTAATATCATTTTTGGTATTTTTGTTACTAATAGCCCTGACATTTTTTCTTAAAAAGAAGCTTTTAATGCAGGGAGAGAGAGTTCTACAGTTTTTGCCCGAGAGGCTTTTTGAAACGGCCAAAGAGTTTTGGGAAGAAATTTATCTGGCCTTCACCCTGGCATTTCTGGTGGGACTTTTTAATATATTGGCCGCAATATTGGAGCTGCCAGCAGCCATCACTTACATAGCCGGATATCTGCTGGCGGCATGGTTGATAATCAAATTTATCACCTGGTTTTTACCTGATACGATCTTGGTCCAGATAATTTATTATCTTGTCTGGATTGTGGCAGCTTTAAATATTCTGGGAATTTACGACATGGTTATAAATTTTCTGGAAGGAATTGAACTCAACCTGGGTGAACTGCAGCTTTCAGTCATGTTGGTTATCAGGGGGACCCTTGTTTTTGCTCTTTTATTCTGGATAGCCAGCTGGTTTGAAAAATATTTAAGAAAAAACCTTGATCAAAGTGATAATTTAACCCCTTCTGTCAGAGTTCTTCTGCAGAAAATATTGCGAATGTTAGTTTATATAGTGGCCTTTTTTATTGGCTTAACCAGCGTAGGGATTGATCTTGGAGCCTTTGCATTTATTGGCGGTGCTATTGGTGTTGGCCTGGGTTTTGGTCTGCAAAAGATAGTATCTAATTTTATAAGTGGTATCATAATAATCCTTGATAAATCTATTAAACCAGGAGATGTGGTGGAAATAGATGAGGTTTTTGGAGAGGTGAGATCTTTAAACTCGCGCTTTGTCTCAGTAGTAACTCGCTCGGGCAAAGAATTTTTGATTCCCAATGAGCATTTTATCACCAACCGGGTAATAAATTGGTCCTACAGCAACGATCTTGTCAGAATAGATCTCGATCTGGGAGTTGGCTACAACAGCAATTTAAATCAGGTTAGAGAATTAGTGTTACAGGCAGCAGAGGAGAACAGCAGGATTCTGAAAAGACCGAAACCTGTGTGTCTGGTTAAAGATTTTGGCGATAACACTGTTGATTTTCAGCTGAGATTCTGGATTAAAGACCCCGAAAACGGGGTGGACAACATAAAAAGTGAAGTGATGTATGAAGTCTGGGATTTATTTCATGAACATGACATAAATATTGCTTTTCCTCAGAGGGATCTTCATATGTCCTCTATATCAAGTGATGCTGCCAAGACCATGAAGGAAATATGGAGTAAGGATGAATAATTGAGAGATGTAGACAAAAACTCAAATAAGAAATATTTTGTGAGCCATTAAAAATCCCCCTTCCACTCAACATGAAGGGGGATGAAAATTATGGCTTTGTTGGGTTTTAATTTGCAGATATTAATTTATTATTCGGGCAATTAATAGGCTTCCTTCGAATAGAACTATTAATGGGCCGGCCAGCAAACTCTGAGTTATTATATCCGGAGGTGTTAGCAAAGCTCCGGTGACAAAAATCAGTACAATCACGTATTTCCTCATCGATGTCATGGTCTCGACTGAAACAATACCCAGTTTTATCATTAGGTTGAGAATCAAAGGCAGTTGAAATATCAGACCGAAAGGCAGAAGTAATGTCATCAGAAAGGATATATAAAAATCAAGTGAAATCATTGCTTCCAGTTCAGCTCCCCCAAAATCCAGGAGAAAATTGAGTCCGAGAGGAAGCACAACAAAAAAGCAAAATAAAACTCCCGCATAGAACAGAAGCAGAGAAGAGGGCATTAAAATTAAAAAAAACTTTTTTTCATTTTTCTTTAAAGCCGGCAGAAGAAATCTCCAGAACTGATAGATAACAACGGGCAGAGCTAAAAGCACTCCTGCCAGTAAAGACACTTTAATATGAGTGATAAATGCTTCAGCAGGACTGAGAAAAACCAGTTCGCCGACCGGTCGTGAAAGATAATCTATAATTTCATCTGAGAACACATAAGAGATTACTGAAAAAATCAAAATTGCCAGCAGAGCTTTGATTAATCTGCTGCGTAATTCTGTTAAGTGTTCTACTAGAGTCATTTCTAAATTCTTTTCTGTCTGTGTATCAGCCATCCGAATATACTCCTCCTGAAGTCATCTCTATTCATGATAATTATTGCAGGTTCCAGGCAGATAATTGAGAAGGACCACCGGGTTTACTCCAGCTTATTTTCGGAGTCTTCTTCCTCTTCTTCAAATTTGGTGGCCTCTTCTACTTCCTTGCTGGCATCTTTTAGCTCTCTTATTCCTGAGCCTATTGCTCTGCCGATTTCTGGCAGTCTGCTGGGGCCAAAAATGACAAGCACAATGACGAGCACAATTGCAAGTTCCGGGGCTCCCAATCCAAACATTCTTTATCCTCCTTGAGGTTATTTTTACTTGACTAATGCATCTGAAGACATTTTAGACATTTTGCATTCTGGAAAATCATCAAGTTTATTCACCTTTATTATACATATTGTTGAGAAAAAATGAAAGTCCTGTTTAGTATATTCTAAAATTAGTTTTCTGTACCTTGACCTCAAAAGAAAAATAAGTTATCATGTCTTTAACTAACTAAATGATCAAATACAAAGAAAGGGGAAAAATATGGACGTAATAGCAGGGGAATATATTATGGTAAAAGCTCTTGAAGACGGGGTTACTTTAATAGGTTTAACAAGAGGAGAAAAAACCAAATTTCATCATACTGAAAAACTGGATAGCGGAGAAGTGATGATAGCTCAATTTACCGAACATACTTCAGCTATCAAAATACAGGGCAAAGCAAAGATAGTTACAGAGTACGGAGAGCTTGAATCCGAATAAATTTGAGGAGGATTTTATGAATCTCACTATAAGGTCTTCAAAATCTGCTGAAGAGCAGCTGGAAGTGCCAGGAGATAAATCGATCTCTCACAGGAGTTTGATTTTGAGTTCAATAGCTGAGGGTGAGAGCAGCATCAGAGGGCTTTTAGAAGCAGATGACTGCTTGAAAACGCTAAATATCATGAGAGCACTGGGAGTAAGCATTAACAAGCATGCCCCCGGAGAATATACAGTTTATGGAAAAGGACTCGACAGCCTGGAAGAGCCGGAGAATGTACTCGACTGCGGCAACTCTGGCACCGGCATGAGATTGATCGCCGGTCTGCTCTCCGGTCAGGATTTTTATTCTATACTTACCGGTGATCAATCTTTGAGAAGCCGCCCTATGAACAGAATTATAGAGCCCCTTTCCATGATGGGAGTAAAGATTTGGTCACGAGCCGGGGGATATGCCCCCCTGAGTATTCAGGGGGGAGAATTAAACTCAATTCATTTTGCTCAGAAAATAGCCAGCGCTCAGGTTAAATCATGTCTGCTTCTCGCGGGTCTTTATGCTGAGGGTAACACTGTAATCGAAGAGCCTGCTCCATCGCGTGATCATACGGAAAGGATGCTTGCTTCAGCCGGGGTAGAAATTGAAAAAAGCGATGGTACGATTGCTTTAAAAGATGACAACCCACAAATTGAACCGTTTGATATTAAAATTCCTGGTGATATTTCTTCGGCTTCTTTCCTTCTGGCGGCTGGATTGCTGGTGCCTGACAGCTCAATTCTGGTTAAAAATGTGGGCATAAATTCTACCAGAAGCGGTTTTCTGGAAGTTCTTGATGATATGGGAGCTGAGCTGGTAATAAAAAATAAAAGAAAGATGGGAGGAGAGCCGGCGGCAGATCTTAAGGTTGAAACTTCTGATTTGAGATCTGTAACTGTGGAAGGCGAAATAATTCCCAGAATGATAGATGAAATTCCCATACTTGCCGTGCTGGCTACCCAGGCAGAAGGTAGAACAGTTATAAATGATGCCGAAGAACTGCGGGTAAAAGAAACCGATAGATTATCTGCCATAACTGAAAACTTGAATAAGATGGGAGCAGACGTAGAAGAAAAAGAAGACGGATTGATTATTGAAGGACCTGTAGATTTAAAGGGAGAAATTGCACTTGAATCTTTTCACGATCATAGAATTGCTATGGCTTCCGCTGTAGCTGGCTTAATCGCAGATGGTCCGGTGGAAATTCTGGAGAGTGAAATAATAAACACCTCCTTTCCAGAATTCCCAAAAATTATCAAAAATAAATTTTTGCAGGAGGCAGAATAAAGATGATTGTAGTTATGGATGCTGATTGTAATGAAAAGGAACTGCAGGAGATTCTGGATTTGATAGATGAAGAGGGTTTTGAGGCACATCTTTCTCAGGGAATAGATAAACAGATTGTCGGTTTGATAGGAGACAGCGCGGGCAAAGAGCAGCTGCAGGAGAGAATAAACTCATATAATCAGGTCGATAAAGTAATACCCGTTATGGAGCCCTATAAATTAACAGGCTGGAAGTTCGCCCCGGAGAAGACGGTTATAGATGTTGATGGTGTAAAAATTGGCGGTGAAAATCCGGTTGTTATGGCCGGTCCCTGTTCGGTTGAGAGCAAGGAGCAGATCCTGGAAACCGCCAGAGTTGTCAAAGAAGCCGGTGCTGAAGTGCTTAGGGGCGGCGCTTTTAAACCCAGAACTTCGCCTTATTCTTTTCAGGGCCTGGGTGAAAGAGGTCTTGAACTTCTATCTCTGGCCCGGGAGAAAACAGGCTTAAAAATTATTACCGAATTGATGGATACGGAGCATATAGAGATGGTGACTTCTCATACTGATATAATTCAGATAGGTTCACGAAATATGAAAAATTATGCTCTTTTAAAGGAAATCGGTCGGCTGGATAAACCCGTAATGCTCAAAAGAGGTATGGCCTCAACTGTCAAAGATTGGCTGCTCGCTGCTGAGTATATTATGAGTGAAGGCAATCAAGATGTCATGCTTTGTGAGCGAGGCATAAAAACTTTCTGTGATGATACCCGCTATACTATGGATTTGAGTGCTATACCTCTGGTCAGAGAGAAAAGTCATCTGCCGGTAATAGCTGATCCCAGTCACGGAACAGGTCGCTGGGAACTGGTAGCACCTATGTCCAGGGCAGCTGTTGCTGGTGGAGCTGACGGACTTTTAATTGAGGTTCATCCCGAACCAAAAAATGCCCTTTCCGATGGACCGCAGTCGTTAAAACCTGAAAAATTCGAGAAGTTGATGAATGAACTGGAAAAATTGAATCATGCGCTCAGCGACATCGATGATTCAGTATCTCCAGCAGTTTAATTGTGATGATTCAATGTTGTAATTTCGGGAGCGACTTATATGAGTGAAGATAAAAAATTTCCGTCAAATAAAAAGTGTTGTTCCGGGCAGATTTATAGTAGTATTGCTGTAGTGGGATTGGGATTGATTGGAGCTTCTTTGGGAGCAGCTGTAAGCAAAAACAATCTGGCTGCCGAAGTTCGCGGCTATGATATTGATAGGGAGACGGTGGAAATGGCAGAAGATGGGTATTATTTTGATTCAGCCCATCTTCTGCCTGATTCCTGTTATACTGGTATTGGATCAGCGGAGCTGGTAATTATATCAGTGCCGGTCATAGATATACCGGTTGTTATGGAGGACATTTCAGAAAAAATCGGTCCGAAGACTACTATTATCGATACTGGCAGCTGCAAAGGTTTTGTTATGGAAAAAGCAGCGGAGATTTTTACCGATCAGGCCAGGTTTATTGGTGGTCATCCGCTTGCTGGATCTGAAAAATCGGGGATTAAAAACCTCGATCCCGAGCTTTTTATCGGGAGTGATTTTGTGTTGACTCCTCGTGAACAAGAGATTAGATCAGATAAGTTAGAAAAGCTTTTGAAATTAATTGGAGGGTTGGATGCACGGGTAAAAATAATGGATTGTGAAAAACACGACAGGTATTTGGCTTTGGTCAGCCATCTTCCTCAAATCGCTTCCTCTGGATTGGCTGGATTTATCGGGGATGAAGAAAATTTAATTGAACTTCTCGAGCTGGCCAGCAGTGGTTTTTCTGACACCACCAGGCTGGCAGCCAGCAATTCCAACATGTGGACAGATATAACTCTGGCCAATAAAGACCGGATCCTCGAGGCTATGGAAGATTATTTGAAACAAATAGAAACTCTGGTTGATGCCATCCAATCTGAAAATAGAGAAGAAGTCAAGAGATTTTTTGAAAAAGGTATTGATGTTAGAAAAAGATTTGAAGAGCTGAAAGGAGAATAAATTTAAATGTTTAATTACATTACAGCTGGAGAATCTCACGGTCCAGCTTTAACTGCTGTTATTAAAGATCCGCCTGCAGGACTGGAGCTGGATGTTGACGAAATCAATTATCAGCTCAGAAGGCGCCAGGGGGGTTATGGACGCGGAGGAAGGATGAGTATTGAATCGGATAGTGTTGAGATAACCTCCGGTGTGCGTTTTGGTAAAACTCTGGGCAGTCCTTTAACGATGACTATAAAAAATAAAGACTGGGAGAACTGGCAGGATACTATGAAAATAGAAGAGAAACCTGATGATTTTCAAAAAGAAGATAGAGTCGAAAAACCACGGCCTGGACATGCCGATCTTCCCGGTGCTATAAAATATAATTTCGATGATATGAGAAATGTGCTCGAAAGAGCCAGCGCTCGAGAAACTGCCGCCAGGACAGCTGTGGCTGCAGTTTGTCGACAGTTTTTGTCTGAATTTGATATAAAAATTTTCAGTCACGTGATTCAAATTGGAGAGGTTGAAGCTCCCGGTTTTTCTGACGAAAATGTTGAGGACTTTTTTAGTTCCGTGGATAAATCAGAATTCAGATGTGCGGATAAAAATAGCGAAAAAAAGATGAAGCAGCTTATAGATGATTGGCGCGAAAAAGGAGATTCAGCCGGGGGGGTTTTTGAAGTTGTAGCAGCCGGTGTTCCTGTTGGTCTGGGAAGTCATATCCACTGGGACAGTAAACTGGATGCAAAATTAGCCCGGGCTTTCATGAGCATACAGGCCATAAAAGGAGTAGAATTTGGTCTGGGTTTTGAGGCGGCAGGTCGTCCCGGTTCCGAAGTTCATGACGAGATAGATTTTAAGGATTCTCGAGGGTTTTATCGACGGAGCAATAATTCTGGAGGGTTTGAAGGCGGCATCACAATTGGAGAAAATATTAAAATCAGAGCGGCAATGAAACCAATTCCTACTCTTGCAACTCCACTCAAAACAGTTGATTATCATACAAAAGAAGACGCAAGTGCTGCCAAAGAAAGGTCAGATATTTGTGCTGTTCCTGCTGCCAGTATTGTAGGAGAAGCCGTTACAGCAATCCAACTGGCACAGAGTTTTGGCCAAAAATTTGGAGGGGACAGTTTTGGTGAAATAAGAAGAAATTTCAATAGCTATAAAAAATATTTGCAACATATTTAAATGTGGAGGATAATGAATTGAAAAATCTGCAGATGAAATTGGGGGAAAGAAGTTATCCCATCGATATCTCTTCCGGTGGACTTGCTGAATTAGGAAGTAGAATAAAGGAAATTCTGCCCGAATCCAGAAAAATTTTAATAGCCACTGACAAAAATGTCAACAAAATTTATTCGAGTGACATAGAGAATGTTCTCACTGATTGTGGATTTTCTGTAGAAAAAAAAGTAGTGGAAGCGGGAGAAAAATCTAAATCTATTAAAATTGCTTCAGCATTTTATGATTTTATGCTCAATAATAAGTTTGAGAGGAGCTCGGTGGTTGTAGGTCTGGGAGGTGGGGTGGTTGGAGATCTGGCCGGATTTGTTGCTTCTACTTATATGCGGGGAATTAAATTTGTTCAGGTTCCTACCAGCCTTCTTGCTCAGGTCGATAGCAGCATCGGCGGCAAAGTAGCCGTCAATCACCCTGAGGCAAAAAATGTTATAGGGGCTTTTTATCAACCGGAGTATGTTATGATCGATGTTGAAACCTTGAAAACACTGCCAGACCGGGAGTTCAAAGGAGGTTTGGCCGAGATAATAAAACACGGTTATGGATTTGATCCCGCTTTTTTTGAATTTTTATCGGAAAACAAAAATGCCATCAAAAATAAAGAGGAAAAGCCTCTCAAAGAAATGATTTACAGGTCCTGCTTGATCAAAAAAAGAGTTGTCCAGCGTGATGAAAGAGAAACAGGTGAAAGAGCAAAACTCAATCTTGGTCACACGGTAGCCCATGCTCTGGAAGCTGCAGGTGAATTTTCCGGACTCAATCATGGAGAGGCTGTTGCGGTTGGGATGGTGGCGGAATCGATTCTTGCTGAGAAAGAAGGTTTAATATACAGGCGAAATCGGGATGAATTAATCGATCTTTTAAAATCCTATTCTCTGCCAATTTCTGTTCCAGAAGAAATAGACATTTCTTCTTTGATCGCTGCTATGTCCAAGGATAAGAAAATATATCATGGTCGAGTCAATTTTTCTCTGCCGGCCGGAACTGGCCAAACAAAAATATATAGAAACTGGAGCAAAGAAAATCTGATTGATGCTCTGGAAAAGACTAAAAAAATCGATTAAATGAGGAGGTGATCATATTCGGCGAGGAAAAAGCCGGGATTAAAAACGAGAGAACTTGCGAACGAATCGGCAGCAACAGAAAAATCCCTTTCCTGATAACTAGTTCATATTTCCTCTCTTTTCTGTTTATCAGAATAGCCGTAATAATTGCTGGATCCGTACAGAGCCCGGCCTCACAGGCAGCTAAATCGGGCGAACTGAGATTTTACATCGGAACCAATATAATCCTTTTTGGTTATCATATCCATCATCTTGTAATTGGGATATTTTTGATAGCGCTGGCAGGCTGGTTTGCCATTGTTGGCTCCCAAAAAATCTCGAGATCGGAACTGGCCATTATGTATGGAATAGGAATGGGACTTTTTATGGATGAGGTAGGCATGCTGTTATCCTGGGGAGATTACTGGTCAACCACCACCTATGTTTTAAGCCTGCTGCTGGCCGGAATATTTCTAAACGTGATTTATTTCCCTGATTTCTGGGCTGAAGTTAGAGGTCAGCTAAAACACACAAATCCACAGCATTTTATTTCCGTGAGAGATACCAGCAGAAATTTTGTCATCAGGGGGGTTGATATAGTGGCGGAAGAAGCCAGTGATACAAACAAAATTACAGGAACATTTTCTGGAATTATTTATATAGGTGTAGGCCTTTTGGTAATTGCTTATCCCGATCTTGTTTATTACTGGGTTGCTGGGGGTTTTCTGCTTCAGGGTATTTCAGCCCTGGTCCAGACCTGGAAAGCTTAAATATTTAGAGATTTCCAGCCATCCAATTGCAGCGATCTACTCTTAATTTTTGGGCATCTATATCGCTGTTTTCAGGGTAAATTTCAAACATTTTATTGCCATAATTGATCAAATCTTTTAAATAAATCGGTTCGTAAGCAGCTCTTCCTCTACCATGAGCATCGGCCAGTAATATCTGGCAAAATTGTTCAAAACTAAGGGGAGAATTATTTATATCCACCAGCAGGTCGACTTTTGTACCGGGTCTTAACTTGGGAAAGTAATGTCCCTTCATGTGAAGTCTGGCTGCGGTCAGGGCGGCTTTTTCCCAGGCAGGCAGGACTCCCAGTCGCCGGGATAACCTGATGATATATGTGTCTGCTTTTTTTTCGTGATCATAATGATGAGGCCTGGCCTTTAAAGGAGTGGCCTGCTTGCCAAAATCATGCAGCAAAGCAGCATATCTAACCATTGCCGACAGGGTAAGCTGGGCTGCTTTATTTACTACCAGAAGCGAATGACGCCAGGCGTCCCCTTCGGGATGTCCATCTTCAGGTTGAGATACTTCTTTTAAATTGTACAGTTCTTCAAGGCAATCATAATATTTTTGTTCATTTAATTCTGCCAGTTTTTTACCCGGCCTATCAGAATGAATTATTGCTTTGAACTTGCTGCCTGAACAATCCACTCTTTCTCCCCCTATTTTGTGCTCTTTATTTATTTTTTTCTTTCTTGCTGGCAGATATTCCTTCTATCACAGCTGATTTTATTTTAAAAGAGATGGGTATTTTGGTGGGGGGGATTTTTTAATGATAAAAACTCTGGTTTCACCTATTTTTACTCTTTTGGTTTTTATGATCTTATCGATAATTATATCGGAAAAAAAATCATCCAGATATCACCGCAGAAATACTGGCGGCTGGAAATTTCTTTTGGTTCCTGTTTTACTTCTGTGGATTTTAAGCACTCCTATTTTTGTTGATTTTACAGCTGAAATTTGGGAAAAACCCTACAGTTCTCCGGAAATGATTAAACCTGGAGAAACTGATGAGGTTGAGGCAGTGACAGTTTTAAGCGGAGGAATTAATAAAGGTCTTTATCCCGAGCAGGATCTTCCCGGAGACGGCACTATTCACAGAACTTATCGCGGGACAAAATATTTCCAGAAGACTGTTAACGCTGATCATTTAGTCTTTCAGGGCCGGATGTCCGGCGAAAATCCTGAAGCAGGGGTTAAACTTATGAGAGATCAGGCTAAAAATATGGGTGTTAACCCCGAAAAAATTTTATTGGAAGCTAAATCTCGTAACACCAGGGAGCATCCTCTTGAGCTTCTCAATAAAAGTGAAATTAAAGCTGAAACCTCCATAGCTATTGTTACTTCAGCCTGGCATATGCGTCGATCCGAAAGAGAATTTTCGCTTTATTTTGAAGATGTTACTCCGGTTCCTGCTGAATTTATTTCCGGAGATCTGCCGGGCGGCTTAAAAAACTATTTTCCCAGAGCTTCGAGTCTTAGAAATAACACCAGATTATTACATGAGATCATAGGCTGCTTATGGTATCGATTTCTTAATTTTATAAACTGAAAGGAAAGAGGAGGAAGCGGTATATGATGAAAAGAATCAATGAAATTTCTTCGCAAATTGATGAGCCTGACATCGAGGCTATGAAAAAAGCGGGCAAAAGATTGGACTCCCTGACCAAACCACCGGGGAGTCTGGGAAAGTTAGAAGATATAGTACAAAAACTGGCCGGCATAACAGGCAATATAAAACCAGCTGTAAAAAACCGTACTCATCTGCTCATGGCGGCTGACCACGGCGTAGCAGATGAAGGAGTGAGCGCTGTTCCTTCTGAAGTGACAGAATTTATGGTTTATAATTTTTTAGAAGGAGGTGCAGCTATAAACGTTCTCTGCAGACAGGCTGAAACAGAATTAAAAGTTTTTGATCTGGGGATTAATAATGACATCGAGCATGAAGATATTATAGATAGAAAAATTAAATACGGTACTGATAATATTGTCAATGGACCGGCTATGAGCAGGAGTGAAGCAATTTCTTCGATTGAGACGGGCATTGAGGCTGCCTGTAAGTGCGCAGAATCGGGCGCAGACATCATCAGCACTGGAGAGATGGGTATTGCCAATACTACTCCCAGCAGCGCCATAGCTGCCGTAATGACGTCTCGAAGCGTGGAAGATGTCGTGGGCAGAGGGTCGGGTATCGATCAAAAAACTTTTGAAAAAAAGAAAGAGATTGTAAAGAAGGCGATAAAGGTAAATGATCCTGATCCTCAGAACAGCATTGAAGTTCTGGCTGATCTGGGAGGACTGGAAATTGGCGGTATGACGGGGGTGATACTGGGATCGGCAGCATCTTCTCTGCCGGTTTTGCTGGACGGCTTTATCTGTGGAGTGGCGGCTTTGCTGGCCTGCAATATTAACTCCGGTGTGAAAGATTATTTAATCCCTTCTCATAAATCAGTTGAACCCGGACATGTAAAAATTTATCAAGAAATGGGACTTGAACCCATGCTCGACCTCGATATGCGGCTGGGAGAAGGCACCGGGGCTGTTTTAAATATAAATCAGATAGAGGCTGCCTGCAGAATGATCGATGAGATGGCCACATTTGCAGAAGCCGGTATGGACTTAGATTAGATAATGTTGTAATGACAGGAATATAAATATATTTTTAATAGTATTTTTTGAATTATATCAAAAAAAGGGGATATATAAAATGTGGCAGCCCGTAACTTTCGAAGAAAGACTTATAAATAAATATTTTAAGGATTTAAAGGGTGATCTATATCTAAAGGTTGAACTGGGCGAAACCGAGGGCAAAAGCGAACCCATTGCGATTAGTGCCCTGTTGATTTCGTCTGCTGGAAATAATGTGCACCTTCCCGAGGATTACAGCAACCCTCTTCTGGCTGAAGCTGCAGAAGGAAAGGATATCAACATTATAGAAAGCTGTCATACAGCCGATGGGGAGATGTTAGGAAAGCTTCTGGTCGGAACGGATCTGGTCAAAAAAAGATTATCTCCAGCAAGTATAAATAGGGTGCTCTTATGCGGTCAGAAAAATGTCAATATAGAAGATTTTGCCAGAGAACGGAATATAAAAATTATAGAGTATGAGAACTTAAATTTTGCGGAGATAAGTGCTGCTGACTCCAAAAGAAGCCAGAAATTTGTTGATATAAGAAAAAAACCTGATGAAAGCAGAAAGCGGGCATTTTTGAAGGGGTGGAAGGATGCCGTTTCGGGGGATATTTATTCCGGGGCTTATGATTACAAGACTCATGCCAATATGGGCAATCTATTTGGCTGGATTTATGGTGATGTCAATAAAAGTTTTAGGAAAAAAACCTGGGAAAGGTATATTGATAAAAGTGAAGGAATATAAATAAGGATCTTCCTTTCTTCAGCTGGTAAATAGGTGTGTTAAAAAATTGCGCCCCCTTCGCATAAGCTCGTCCCTGAGCTCACGTCAGCCCAACACATCCAGAGCCGGGCCATTATTTTTGGCCATGGACTTAATCAGAGTTTCGAAAAATTTCGAGTATCATTTTGCTTTATAAAATATATGCGCGCTGAAAAGATTGGTTTTGGTGCCGGCATTTGTTGTGGCCGGCACCTAAGATTTTCCATCTGTAAAGTTAGATTCAGTTTTAACTGTTCCAGCTTAATATCTGTATATTGCGCAAATATCAGCATTATCCGGCATTTCTTCTTGAGTCATAAGAAAAATTTGACCGCCTGTTTTAAGTGTGTTAATTGCAGCTAAATTGGGCAGGCTATAGCCTGTGGTAGAGCTTTGATTGTTCTTAATTCTATTTTCCTCCTGATCAAAAATTCCTGCAGGTTCATCTAACTCATTGAGGAGGAGAGTGTCCACTCTTCCCTGGTGAGAAGCTGAAAGTATTTCTTCCAGTTCCGCTGACGTTTTTTTGGTATTTTTTAATTCCCTGTACTGATCGCTTATTTCCTGATGCGGTTTTTTGAAATGGGGCTGAATAACATCCAGGGATTTATCCAAAATTTCTTCTCGGGCCAATCTGTCGGGGCTGCCCTGAATAAATTTTTCCTGCAGACCCTTGTAATCAAAAACTTTCTTAATGTGGGGAAAAAGTTCTTTTACACACATCACGAATAAAGGGAAATCTTGTTCCTGAAGATGATCATTTAGAGAGTCGTGCACTTCGTTCAAATATTTGATCAATCTTGCGGGAACTTTTTGATCGCGTTCATCATGGCCGTGGTGAATTACCGATGTTCCTCCTCTGGAAGCAGAGTGTTGTTGAGTGGAGGACTGCCGGTCGTCGTCAGCTATTACTTCATCAAGGTTCTCGGGCATGTCAGGGATTTCAACCAACTCTATTTCTTGAGGAGTTCCCTGAAAAAATCGGCAGCTTTTTCGGCTTACAGCCAGAAGAAAGAATCTTTTCTCGGAGAAAATTTCAGGAATTAAAGGAGAAATATAAAAATATTTTTCGAGCTTTATTTTAGGCTCAAATTTTAGAGGGAGCCTGTAAATTTTGAAATCTCTTTGGCTTTTCAGGATTGCCAGCCCCCTGCTCTGCTCAAGCCAGAAGTCCCTATCATTTAACAAATTTTCCAGAGGATGGAGAAATTCATCTGCTTCTTCCCCTTCGATATCCCAGGCCCTGAGTTTATTTCGGGCTTCCCTGTAAAGGTTTTTGAATTGAATTTTCATCTTTTCAACTGCCTCTCCAGCAGAAGATTCCGCGGGCATAAACATTGTCAGGCAGGGCCTATTGTTCTCATTAAGGAGATCTTTGATCTCTGCTTTTGTGATTTTATCCATAATATCTCCTCCCAAATAATTTAGATTTCTCGGAATTTAAAGTTTGACTTTTCTGATATTAATTATTATGTGCTGTCAATAAGATGAATCCGACTGTGCTTTTAATGATATCAGGAGCCTAACCGGTTTGCAACAGAAATTTTAATCACTGTTTCACTTTAATTTTTTTCAAAAAAAGATTATAATATTATAGTGAGGGTGTATACTAACATTTTACAGAAACATTGAGATTAATGGATTAAAATTACATTTAACTACAAGGGGGTTAAATTAATGATTGTTATTGGAGAACTGATAAACACCAGCCGGGAAGGCTTGGAGGAGGCCGTAAAGGAAAGAGATGCTGAATTTATTCAGGATCTGGCCAAAAATCAGGAAGAAGCTGGTGCTGCTTACGTGGATGTAAACTGCGGTACTCTCATAAAAGAAGAGGAGGAAGCAATTGAGTGGCTGGTAGAAACTGCCCAGGAGGTTGTCGATGTTCCTCTGAGCATTGACAGCCCCAATCCAGAAGCGGTCAAACGCGGTCTTGAGAAACATGAAAATGAGAGTCCTCCGCTTATTAACTCCATAACTGATGAAGAAGAGCGTTATGATGAGCTGCTGCCCTTGATACAGGAATATGAAGCTAATGTAATAGCTCTGTGTATGGAAGATGAGGGTATGCCAGATGATTGTGATGATAGAATTAGGATTGCCAGCAATCTTGTTGATAATTTGAAGGAAGATGGTATAGAAGAGGACAGGATTTTTGTCGATCCCATCATTCAGCCGATTGGAACAGATCAGGAAATGGGTCTGCATATATTAAATGCTATTGAGGCAATAACTGAAAAATATCCAGAGGTACATATAACCTGTGGGCTAAGCAATATTTCTCATGGCATGCCTCAGCGTCCCCTGTTAAACAGAGCATTTTTGGTTTTAGCAATGAGCAGAGGAATGGACAGCGCAATTATCGACCCTCTGGATGAACACTTAATGTCCCTGGCTACAGCTTCAGAAACGCTGCTCGGCAACGATGAAGGCTGCATGAACTATCTGCAGGAATCCAGAGCCGATAATCTCGTCGTCTGATAAATATCCCTGAAGGCGCATGTTAAAATTTTTGATAATCACTAAGATCCTGACGGTTTAATTTTTTGCCCCGGTGCTTTAATGAGCGCCGGGCTTTTCATTTGAATATAATTATCCCTAAAAAAGGAGGAGGATTTTTTCTCGCAGATAAGAATTAAAGTATACAGTTATGATTGTGGGCGCTGGCGGAAAATAAAAATAGGAGGAGTATTTCATGTTCGAGAAATTTAAAGATCTGGTTGATCTGGTTGATTTTCATTTAGAATTGAGATTCCATAGAAGGGAAATAAGCAATTTAAGCATAAAAAACGGTAGTTTGAGAGATGCCAGCAGTTCTGAGCTGAGAGGAGTGGGGATCAGAGCTTTGAAGAACGGCAGCTGGGGATTTGCTGCTACATCAGATTTGTCCTACCAAAGTCTCAAGACTTCAGCTTTAGAAGCTGGAAAGGCTGCCCAAAAGGCGGCAGCAGCCAGTTCAGACAAGATTGAAGGTCTGGCATCTGCTGAAATGGCCAGAGGCGATTTTAAAACCTATTCAGAATCAGCTGAATATGAGCCTGAACTGGCAGAGAAAATTGATACTCTGTTGACATGCGATAAAAAAATTCGGGAAAGCGATGAGCTTGTTGAGGGAAGTGCAGTAGGCTTCACCGAACAAATAAACAAAAAGTATATTTTTACCTCTGACGGTGCAAAAGCAGAGGTGCAGGACAAAAAAGCAGATATCTCCCTCAATGCTTTCGGCGGGAGGTCAGGAAGACAGGAAAAGGCTAAAGTCAGCAAATCTATAACCGGTGACTGGAACAGGCTATTTTCCAATAAGAGTCTGAGGCAGATGAGGGTTGATGTTATAAAGATTCTTAAAGAAAAATTTAAGGCTGAAAAAATTGAGGGGGGAATATATAAGGTTATACTGGACCCTGCCCTGGTGGGGGTATTAGCACATGAAGCTATCGGCCACACTGTCGAAGCTGACTTTGTTAAATCGGGATCTGCAGCCAGGGGAAAAATAGGTGAAGTAGTGGCCAGCGATTTGATCACCATGGTAGATGATGGAGGTTTATGCGATGCTTCGGGGAAAATTCTGGTGGATGATGAAGGTGTGAAAGCCGGAGAGACAGTAATCATCGAGAACGGTGTTATGAAAAATTATCTTCATAATCGTGAAACGGCGTATGAATTTTCAGCTGAACCGGGTGGAAATGCCCGTGCTTATAATTACAACGATGAACCTTTAATCAGAATGACCAATACATATATAAAACCGGGAAATGATGAGCTGGAGAATATGATTTCAGAAATTGACGAAGGGCTTTATCTCAAGGGACTGGGAGAAGGAGGACAGGCGGATTCCACGGCTGAATTCATGTTTGATGTCGAACGGGCCTATAAAATTGAGGATGGGGAAATAGACAGACCGGTGAAAGGAGTTACTATAACGGGACAGGCTTATGATGTTCTTAAAAGCGTTGATGCTATAAGCGAGGAGTTTGAAATCGGTCTGGGAAGGGGTTATTGTGGCAAATGGCAGCGGGCTAAAGTAGATGCTGGAGGCCCGTACCTGAGATGTCAAGTCAAAGTTGGAGGCAAAAACAGTGGATGATATCAGCGAATTAAAAGGCGAAAAAATATGCCGGGAAATTCTGGAGCGCGGATTGGAACTAAAAGGAATTGATGAGATTGAAGTTTTTTTTCAGAGCAATAAAACTAATGAAATAAAAATTGAGCAAAATGATATAGGAGTTCCCAAGACGAATTATTATAGAGGAGTGGGGATCAGAGTTTTTCAGAATGGAGGCCAGGGTTTTTCCTCAACCAATGTCATGGGGGAAGAAGAGATAGAAAAAGCTTTGAAAAATGCCGCTTCTATTGCTAAGAAATCTCCTGCTGATCCCGATAATAAACTTCCTGAGCCTGGCAAAATCGCAGGTGTGGAGGATATTTACGACGAAACCATAGAGGACATCAAACTGGAAAATTTGATTGAAAACGCCAGCGATTTTAAAAACGAATTTTTGATGGACAGCAGAGGTATTATCGATTCAGCCAGCTTTAAAAGCAGCAGATCGGTGAGAGCTATAGCGAATTCCAGAGGAATTTCTGCTGAAGAAAAGAGCACTCATTTTCAAAGTTCTGCGATTGGATTTGCCCGGGAAGACGATGATATCTCATCATTTGACATTGAAACTCAGGCGGCCTGTCAGTATAAAGACTTTAAACCGGTGGTAAGCGCGGAGAATCTCAGAGAAAAAGTTATTTCTTCTCTGGGAGCCAGAAAAATAGAAGGTTTTACAGGGAAGATTTTATTGGCTCCTGAGGCTGCGGCAAAATTAATAGTCAATCCTATAATTTCTGCGATTAATGCTAAAAATGTTGCTGATGGACTTTCACCCTGGAAGAATAAACTCAATGAAAAAGTGACTTCAGAAAAAATAACATTATCCGATAGAAGCTCTCTGCCGGGAGGAGTAGGATCGAAAAGTTTTGATCGGGAGGGAGTTCCGCCTGTAGATATGGAGATTATTGAAAATGGAGTCCTGAAAAACCTGCTGCACAATTCCTATTCAGCTTCATATTTTGATACAAAGTCCAACGGCCATGCCCGTGGGGGAGCTCAAAGTACTCCCGGAGTAGGTACTACCAATGTACTTTTGAGAAAAGGCGATCTGCCGGTATCAGAAATTTGCCGATCTATAAAAAAGGGATTGCTGGTAAATCGTTATTCTGGCAGTGCCGACCATTTGAGCGGAAGCTTTTCTGGAGCAGTTAAGGGTGGATACCTGATTTCCAGCGGCGACAAAAAGCCCGTGCGAGAAGCTATGATTTCAGGCAACATTTATGAGCTGCTGAATAAAGTGGAGGCTGTTTCAAGAGATACCAGTCAGGTAGGCAGCTTCAGGCTGCCATATTTGCTCTTTAAAAATGTTGATATTACCGGATGATTGAGGAAGCCGGGAAGGATTATAGGACATGATGAAGAATTTAATAAACACAGTATTTTAACAGGAGAGAGGTGGGGAATATGAAAGGCAAGAAGAAAATTATACTTATACTATTGCTGCTTTTGATTCTTGGGACGGGAGTTCTCCACTTTAGCGATTTATTATTAGAATATCATGAGCTTGAGATTGAGCTGGATGGAGAAGGGCATACAAATCCTGAACCCGGCATACATGAGTATGAAGATGGAGAGGAGATAGAGATCACAGCCGAACCGGAGCAGGGGTGGCGATTTGTTGAATGGACAGGCGATATAGATTCAGATCACAGAAATTTAGAGCTTAATATTGAAGAAGATATATATTTAAAGGCGAACTTTGTCAGAGAGGAGTTCAGCCTGGATCTTGATTTTTCAGCAGAACGCGGAGAAATAAAACTTTCTCCAGATCAGGAGTATTACAAATATGGAGAGCAGGTGACGCTGGAGGCGATGCCAGAAGAAGGTTATGAATTTACTCGCTGGCAGGGAGATCTGGAAGGAGAGGAAAAGGAAAAAAAGATTGAAATTTCCAGAGATCTTGAGATAGCAGCAGTTTTTGAGCACAAAAGCTATACGCTCAAAGCCCATGTGAGAGGTGAAGGTGAGATAAACTGGGAAGTTATTGATATTCCTGAAGATAAAGATATAGAAAACGAACAGGGTACAATAATCGATAAAACCGGGTTAGAATTCCCCGCTGGAACCCGATTGAGTCTGGAGGCAGTTCCGGGAGAGGACTGGGAATTCGCCGGCTGGCGTGGAGATTTTGAGCAAGAAGACAGGGAATTTGAAATTGAGCTGCATGATGATACAGAAATCAGCGCCCTGATGATTCATGATGATTATATTGCCAGACCGGATATCTCTGCTGAGCATGGCGAGATCAAAATTCAACCTGAAGAAGATATTTATGAAAAAGGGCAGGAAGTAGAAATTAAAGCAGTTCCTGATACTGGTTTTAAATTTGAACGCTGGCAGGGAGACCTGGAAGGAGATGAGCCCGAAAAGTTATTTGAAATACATGATGAAAAATTTATAGAAGCTATTTTTGAGCGAGCATTCTATGATGTCCTGGTAACAATTGAGGGAAATGGCGATGTAGAATGGGAGCTTGTAGAGATACCTGAAGATGTAATTAGAGATGAAACAGAAGATATGATCGAATCTCATACAGAATTATCAGTTCCTCATAATGCTTTACTGAGATTTGAGGCTTTTCCTGATCCGGGTAATAAATTCGTGGGCTGGGGAGAAGACATCGAGAGTGAAGACGAAATTTTGGAAGTTGATATAAAAGAAGATCTTGAAATAACTGCAGAATTTGAGAGCCAGCAGTATACTATAGAACTCGATTATGATACAGACAGGGGTGAAGTTTTATCAGAACCTGATAGAGATTATTACCATTATGGAGATGAAGTTCAGATTGAAGCTGTGCCAGAAGAAGGTTTTCAGTTTACTGGCTGGGATGGAGATTTAGAAGGAGAAGATCCGGTTAAGACTGTGGTTATAGATGAGAATATCGCTGTAGATGCGGGATTTGACTGGAAAAGATACAGTCTTGAGGTTTCATATGACGAAGAGAGGGGTCGCATAGATTCATTCCCGGATAGAACGACCTATCACCATGGAGAAAGCGTAACTGTTGAGGCTAAACCTGAATCCGGATGGGAATTCAGAGAGTGGAGAGGAGATTTAGAGGGAGAAGAGCCGGAAATGGATTTTGAAATGAGAGATGATATGAAAATTGAAGCAGCATTTGTTCCTGAAGATTATGAGTTTCTGCTGGAATTTGACGAAGATAAAGGGGAGATAAATATAGACCCGGAAAAAGATCACTATCAAAAAGGGGATCAGATCTTTTTGACAGCTGAAGCCAGAGAGGGTTACACTTTTGAGCGCTGGTATGGTGATATCGAGGGCGAGGATCCAGAAATAAGTCTCGAGGTGAAAGAGGAGATGAAAATCGGAGCCGAATTTGTGCCGGCCCGGTATGAATTGGATGTGATTGTTTTGGGGGATGGAGTGGTAAATTACGAACCAGAGAAAGATGATTATGAATATGGTGAAGAAATAAAAATCGAAGCCCGACCTGAACTGAGCTGGGAGTTTTTAAGGTGGTCAGGAGATCTAACCGGCAGAGAGAACCCCAAAACATTTGTAATAAAAGATGATATGACAGTAGAAGTTAGATTCAGATTTGAAAAGTAATATTGAAAATCAAAGATAAAAGTTTGTTGAAAATCAGACCTGTTCTATCTCTAGAAATGCTTCTGAGGAGGCAGGCAAAATGGAAATAGAGGCTTTATTTAAGGCCTTATCGCATAGAAACAGGCTGAGAATAATAAATCTTTTACACGAGAGCGAGCTATGTGTTTGTGAGCTGAAACATATCATGGAGACCACGCAGTCCAATGTATCTCGTCATCTCGGAAAGCTCAAAAATACGGGATTGATTACATTCAGAAGGGATGCTCAATGGATTTATTACAGTATAGATGATGAATTTGTCAGTTCTCACCCTTTTATGGAAATGGTTTTAAATGACGAGCTTGATGAGGGAATTTTTGAAGAGGATGACGAGAAATTGAAATGCTATCTTAACAGCGATCTAGACTGCAGCGATCTCAGGGAAGGAAACTGCATAGATTTTTAGCGTAGAATATATTTTCTGCAAGGAGGAAAAGGCGTGTTCAGTGAGTCTTTGTTTTCTGGTCTTGTTCCTGCAATTAAATTTACTCTGGCGATATTGATTTTAATAGTAGCAGTGGATTTCAGCAGATAAAACATATAGATCTGGATTTTACGGAAATTAGTAAACTGGAAGGAGAGTGCAAGTTTTAATATGGGTATTGATGAAAAAATATATCTCTTAGATGGCCACAGCCTTGCTCACCGGGCTTTTTATGCTCTCCCTATGCTAACCAATTCAGATGGGGAGTATACCAATTCGGTCTTTGGTTTCACAAAAATGCTTTTGAGTCTTATAGATGAAAAATCGCCGGAATATCTGGCTGTGGCCATGGATAAAGAGGGTAAGACTTTTAGACATGAAGAGTATGAAGAATATAAAGCTGACAGGAAGGAAACTCCTGCTGAGCTCAAGCCGCAGTTTGATAAAATCAAGAAAGTGCTTGAACTTCTGAAGATTCCTCTTTATGAGAAAAAAGGATTTGAAGCCGATGATTTGATTGGTACCATAGCAAATAAAGCTGCCGGTGAAAGTTTAAAGGTGGTTATTGTGAGCGGAGACAGGGATGTTCTGCAGCTTGTCGATAAAAACATATCAGTACTTTACACCAGTGGCGGTATCAAAGATAGGACATTTTATGATCTGGAAAAGGTCAGGGAGGAGTACGAGTTAGAACCTGAACAGCTAGTGGATATGAAAGGCTTGATGGGGGATAGTTCTGATAATATTCCGGGAGTTCCTTTGATCGGAGAAAAAACTGCCACAAAACTGCTGAAGAAATTTTCGGACTTAGAGACGATTTTGGATAACATTGACAAGGTTTCAGGCGAAAAGCGAAGTGAAAATCTCAAAAATTTTGCTGATCAGGCTCGGATGAGCAAAAAACTAGGATTAATTGATACCAGTGTCCCCCTGGAGTTTAAACTGGAAGATTGTCGCAGAGGAGAATTTGATGAGGCAGAGGTTTATGAGTATTTTTCCAGCCTTGGTTTTGACAGTCTGCTGGGCAGGTTTGAATCGGGAAGAAAAAAATTAGATGGTTCAGATATCAATTTGATTGAAAAGCCGGATATCAATAATATGATTCAAAATGTGACTCAGAAGGCAGCTGAAGATGGAGTTTTAAAAATTTCAGTGCTTTATTCCGGGGAGAAATCGCCTGTAGAAAATTTCGAAGAAGGGAAAATTTTACTTGCTGGAGAAGATGGGATCTATCAGATCAAACCCGGCACTTTAACTGAAATATGGAATGAAATTTATGATTCAGATAATACGAAACTAAAAATTTGCCAGGGAAAAGAATTGCTGCTGGTTTTGAGAAGTGCCGGCATTCCTCTGCCAGATATTGATTTTGAGCCTCAGCTGGCCAGTTATCTCTTAAATCCTTCTGATAGCCTTCCTGATCATCAGGATATTTTGAAAAAACATCTGAAGCTGGATGTGTCAGAGGAGATAGAACTCCGGGTAATTCAAGCTCATTTTCTAAACAAAATTGATCGAATAGAAGAGAAACTTCAAAATCGCCTGCAAGAAAAAAACCTTTTAAAACTTTATCATCAGGTCGAGCTTCCTCTGCTCGCTCCGCTTGCAGAAATGGAATACAATGGCATAAAAGTTGATACCGCTTGTCTGAACGATCTTTCCGAAAAATGGCAGGGTAAAATCGAAGAAATCGAAGAGAGAGCTTATGATCTGGCTGGCGAGGAATTTAACTTGAATTCCCCTCAGCAGGTCGGTGAGATTTTATTCGAAAAGTTAGAACTCCCTGTCATTAAAAAAACTAAAACTGGTTATTCCACCAGCATGTCCGTTCTTGAAAAAATTGAAGACGAACATCCGATAGTTCCTGTGATAAAAGAATTCAGACACTGGTCAAAGCTGAAATCCACCTATCTTGACGCACTGCCACCTCTCGTAAATGATGAAACAGGCAGAATTCATACGAGCTTTAACCAGATGGTTACGGCAACCGGTAGACTCAGCAGTACCGACCCCAATCTGCAGAATATTCCCATCAGGAGCGAAGAAGGAAGAGAAATCAGAAAAGCTTTTGTGCCTGGCTCAAAGGATTGGAAATTGCTCACTGCAGATTATTCACAGATCGAACTTAGAATTCTGGCCCATATCAGTGGAGATCAAAACTTGATTGAGACATTCAATAATAAAGGAGACATTCATAACGAAACTGCCAGGCGCATTTTTAACGTTGAATCGGAAGATGTGACCGGCAATATGCGCAGAAAGGCAAAAGTTATTAATTTTGGAATTGCCTATGGCATGAGTGCTTACAGTTTGAGTGAAGATCTGGATATACCTCATAATGAAGCAGAAGAGTACATCGAAAGGTATTTTTCCAGATTTTCAGGAGTAAAAAAGTACATGGATGAAATTGTTGAACGGGCAGGAGAACAGGGCTATGTCACAACGCTTTTGGACAGGCGTAGATATATCGCTGATATAAATAGCTCAAACTATCATCGCAGATCTTTTGCTGAAAGAACGGCTATTAATACTCCTATTCAGGGCAGCGCTGCTGATATTATGAAATTGGCTATGCTTGATGTTCATAAATTATTACAGGAAATGAAAGCCAGAATGCTGCTGCAGGTACATGACGAGCTGGTTTTAGAGGTCCCCGAGAGTGAGCTTGAAGATACAGCAGCCAGGGTGAAGCAGAAGATGGAAAATTGTTATGAATTGAAAGTACCAGTGATTGTGGATCTGGAAGCGGGAGATAACTGGAGAGACAAAGAAAAGCTGGGAGTGTCAGAGGATGCCTGAACTGCCAGAGGTTGAAACAGTAGTCAGAGGCCTCCGTGATGAGCTTTGCGGCAGCAAGATAGTTTCTGTCAGAATTAAAGAGGCTACTATTCTGGGCTATCCCCATGACAAAGATGAGTTTGCAAATGCTCTGGAAAACAAAAATATAACCGGTATGAGCAGAAGGGGTAAGTATATAGTAATTGAGCTTTCTGATGAAAAATTCCTGATAGTACATCTGAGAATGACAGGCAAACTTCTTATCAGAAATTCCGAATCTATTTTGAAAAAGCATACTCATGCTATTTTCAGTCTCGATGATTGCAGAGATTTGAGGTTTAATAATGTCAGGAAATTTGGCCGTCTATACCTGGTAGACCAGAATGAGATCGAAAAAGCCGGAAGTTTTTCAAAATTGGGTCCGGAACCTCTTTCAGACGAGTTTGACGAATCTGTCCTTGAAGAAATATTTGCGGGCAGAAAAGCTCCTGTTAAATCCGTTCTGCTTGATCAAAAAAAATTGGCCGGAATGGGAAACATATACTCAGATGAGGCATTATTTAGAGCAGGTATTAAACCTGATAAACCGGCTGGCGAGCTTGGTTTCTCAGAGATAAAAAAGCTTTATAACTCGATTATCACGGTTTTGAAAGCGGGAATCAAATATAGAGGCACCACATTTAGTGATTATGTTGATGCACTCGGAGAATCAGGTGATTTTCAGGATGAACTGAGAGTTTACGGGAGAGAAGAGGATAGCTGTCCTAATTGTGGATGTAAAATAGAAAAAGAAAAAATTTCTGGTCGTTCTTCTCATTATTGTCCTTCCTGTCAGGAGTGATTTTCGGAGGTGTAAATCATGGCTTTGGGGTTAACAGGTGGAATCGCTACCGGAAAAAGTACAGCTGCTTCGATACTTGAGAGATTTGGCGCCCATGTCATTGAGGCTGATGAAATTTCGCGAAAATTACTTGAAAAAGATGGAAATGCATATGAGGAGGTTGTTGCAGCTTTTGGCGGTGAAATATTAACTGAGGAAGGCAGAATCAATAGAAATAAGCTCGGTGAAATAATCTTTAATGATTCCCGTCGAAGACAAAAGCTTGAAAAAATCACTCATCCGTATATAATTAAAAAGCTTAAGAAAAGGCTTGCAGCCAGAAATTACAGCAGGGATACTGTCGCAGAGGTACCTCTGTTGTATGAAACGCAGCTGCAGCATTTGTTTGAGGAAGTCTGGGTTATTTCCTGCAGTGAAGAAGAGCAGATCTCCAGATTGAAAAACCGGGACGGTCTTGATAGTGCAGAAGCCTGCAGCCGTCTTTCAGCTCAAATGAGTCTTAAAGACAAAGAAGCCAAAGCTGATCAAGTCATAAAAAATGAGGGTTCTTTAGAAGAACTGGAAGATGAATTAAAAAAAGTCTGGGAGAATTGGATGGACAAGAATAAATTTGATTGAAAGATAACATGATATTATACATAGATTTATTCTTTTTTGGAGGAATTATCCGATATATTATTGAATTTATGAATATGATTATACCGCAAAAATATCAACAATTAGGGTGGGTGAGACTTCTTGAAGGAACAGGAAAGTCTGGTTCAGGTGAAAAATCTTAAGACTCATTTTTTCACAGAAGAGGGTGTAGTTAAAGCCGTTGATGGAGTTGATTTTGAGATTTTTTCCGGAGAAACCCTGGGAATTGTGGGAGAATCAGGTTGTGGTAAAAGTGTTACAGCTCTGTCAATAATGGGGCTGGTAGAGTCACCTCCTGGGGAAATTGTTGAAGGGGAAATAAATTTTGCAGGCCAGGATCTCACTGAATTATCAGAAGATGAGATGAGAAAAATCAGAGGAAACGATATTGCCATGATATTTCAGGAGCCAATGACTTCATTAAATCCTGTTTATACAGTCGGTGATCAGATAAGCGAATCCTTAATACTTCATGAAAACCTGAGCAAAAAAGAAGCGAGAGATAGGGCTATTGAGCTTCTTGAAAGAGTTGGCATTCCTCTCCCGGGGCAGAGAGTTGAATGAATACCCACATCAATTGAGCGGCGGCATGCGCCAGCGAGTAATGATAGCTATGGCACTCTCATGTGATCCCAAACTTTTAATTGCTGATGAACCAACCACAGCTCTTGATGTAACTATCCAGGCTCAAATTCTGGAACTTCTGGAGGATCTCGAAAAAGATTTTGGCATGTCTATAATGATGATCACTCATGATCTAGGAGTCATAGCAGAAATATCACATCGCATTGCAGTGATGTATGCCGGCAAAGTTATGGAATATACCACCGTAGAAAATTTATATAATAATCCTTCCCATCCCTATACGTGGGGTTTGATGCGCTCAATACCGAAAATCCATAAAAAGGTTGAAGAGCTTGAAGCAATTCCGGGTGTTGTGCCCAGTCCGCTTGATTTTCCTGAAGGGTGTAAATTTAATTCCAGGTGTTTTATGGCTGAAGATAAGTGTTTTGAGAAAGAGCCTCCTTTGAGGGAGTTAAACGGAGAACATAAGTCTCGATGCTGGTATATAGATGAATTAAAGAAAAAACAAAGCAAATTCCAATCTGCATAGAAAATTTGTCCGGAGGTGAGATGTTTTGCCCGAGACTGATGAAGCACTTCTCAGGCTAAAAAATGTAAAGAAATACTTTCCGGTGAAGGCCGGGGTTCTTAAGCGGACAGTTGGTTACGTAAAAGCTGTGGATGATATTAGTTTTTCCATACAAGAAGGAGAGACTTTAGGATTGGTAGGAGAGTCCGGCTGCGGCAAATCAACTACAGGCAGGACAATTCTGCGCTTGCTGGAGGCCAATGAAGGTGAAATTTATTTTAAAGGGGAAAATATACTGGAGCTAGGGAAAAAAGAGATGAGAGAATTAAGAAGAGAAATGCAGATAATCTTTCAGGATCCATATGCCTCTTTGAATCCGCGCATGAAAGTGGCCAATATTGTGGGGGAGCCACTTGATGTTCATAATCTGGTGGACAATAAAAAGGAAAGAGAGCGGAGAGTAAAAGAGCTTTTAGAGGCTGTGGGGCTTCTGCCAGATCATATGCAAAGATATCCTCATGAATTCTCAGGAGGGCAGAGACAGAGGATTGGAGTTGCAAGAGCTCTGGCTGTCAATCCGAGTTTAATTATAGCTGACGAACCGGTTTCTGCACTCGATGTTTCAATTCAGGCTCAGGTAATAAATTTAATCGAAGATTTACAGGAACAGTTTAACCTGACTTATTTGTTCATAGCCCACGATTTGAGTGTGGTTAAGCATATCAGCGACAGGATAGCTGTTATGTATCTTGGTAAAATTGTCGAGCTGGCCGAGGAAAAAGAGTTATTTGAAAACACACTTCATCCATACAGCAGGTCACTGCTCTCTGCTATTCCTGTAGCTGATCCAGGTCACGATAAGGACAGGATAATATTAGAGGGAAGTGTACCCAGCCCGGTAGATCCTCCCACCGGCTGCAGATTTCATCCCAGATGTCCTGAGTCGCTGGACATTTGCAGCCAGCAGGAGCCAGAGTTCAAAGAATATAGAGAGGGACACTGGTCTGCCTGTCACCTGACTGATAAAGAGTTGTGATTTAATTTCCACCTGATATTCTATGGGTTTTTTTGGCCAGGTCTTCGGGGACCAGGGCTGTTATAGATATTCCTTCTTGAGAATATTCTTCTTCTTCAACCTGTCCTCTATTATGAATTTTTTCGACCAGTCCAGCCTGGTTATAGGGAATAGTAGATGAGACCCTGCTTAATCTTTGATTTATCGAGGAGTTTATCAGTTCCAGCAGCTCATCAACGCTATCTCCTGTCCTGGCTGAGATAAAGCAGGCGTCAGGATGTCTGGTTTTTAAATTTTCCAGCTTGTTACCAGATATTTTATCGATTTTGTTTATAATCAAAAATTCTTCATGAGGATCTGCTTCCAGATCATTAAGAACATCCTCTACTACGTTTATTCTTTGGTCGACACCTTCGGTGCTGCCGTCGACAATATGAAGAATTATATCAGCTCTGGTTATCTCTTCCAGAGTGGCCCTAAAAGAGGCTATCAGTTGATGGGGCAGATTGCGGATAAAACCCACTGTGTCAGTTATAATTGCCCTCTTTCCACTGGGGAGATTGAATTTATGCAGAGTGGAATCAAGAGTTGCAAAAAGTTGATCTGCAACCATATTATCTCCGCCGGTGATCTGATTTAATAGAGTTGATTTACCAGCATTTGTATAGCCCGTTAAAGCTATTACCGGATCTTCTCTATCCTGTCTCTGGACCTCTCTCGTTCGTGAGATATCTTTGAGTTCCTGTTTTAACCTATGAATTCTATCACTAATGCGTCTTCTATCTGTTTCCAGCTTGGTTTCACCCGGACCTCTGGTGCCTATACCGCCTGCCAGTCGGGACATTTCTTCACCCTTGCCGGTCAGGCGGGAAAAAAGGTATTCAAGTTGAGCTTTTTCAACCTGAAGTTTACTTTCTTTTGTGCGGGCATGCAGGGAGAATATATCAAGAATAAGCTGGTTTCTATCTATCACCCTGGTTTCCAGCTCTTCCTCCAGATTGCGATGTTGAGCCGGAGAAAGTTTGCCGTCAATGATGACCAGATTTATGCTGGAGTTTTCTAGTTCAGCCTTGACTTCAAAAAGTTTGCCCCTGCCAATGTAAAAAGCTGGATTTACGTTGTCAGGGCTGTGGGTGGTTTTCTTTTCTACCTCACCTCCAGCTGTACGAGTTAACTCTGCCAGTTCCTCCAGTGAATTTTTCCTGTTTCCCACCAACAGAACCTTTTCACGAGGTACAGCTGTGGAAAAGAATCGATCTTTAATAATATTAATCCCTCCAGTAAATCTTCTTGATTTCATTATAGCAAAACCAGCTCAAAAAGCAAAATCGCTTCGAGAGGAGGATAATTATGGAAGATGTGGAGCTCAACTCCGATAGTGCAGATGATGATAAACCTTTGAACAAAAGCGAGATGAGTTCGCTGGAAGAAGAAGATAAGCAGGCTTTGTTGAATCGTTTAAACAGAATTGAAGGTCAGGTGCGGGGTATCAAGAAAATGATTAGAAATGAGAAATATTGTATTGATATTCTTACACAAATTACGGCTACCAGAGGAGCACTTAAAAATGCTGGATTAAAAGTTTTGAACAGACATATTGAAGGCTGTGTTAGTGACGCAATAGAAAAAGGAGAGAGCAAAGAAGTTGTCCCTGAACTTATCGATATAGTGAATAGATTTATGGATTGAAATAATTTTTTCCGGGGTTATATACCCGTTAAAAAAGGGGGCTAAAAATTTGCGGCGGATAAGTATATTAGCAGTAGTGGTTTTATTTATCTCAGCCCTCTGGATCAGAACCGGTCCTGTTCCAGCTGATCTGAGGGGGTTGGCGGAGGAGCAGGCGAAAGAAAAATATTCCTTTTCCGGCAGTAACATAGAATTAATAGAAACAAAGTATACTGGATTAGATCAGTTTATGGGCGAGAAAAGTTTAGAGTCGTTTGCTGAGGAAGAACATTTTGGTCCTCGTGAGATAAATAGCCAGAATTTTAACAAAGAGGATAATCAAGTTGAAGATTCACAGGAAAATAAATACGAGATAAGAACTCATAAGGTGAAATCAGGCGAAAACTTGTGGACTATAGCCCGCAAATATGATATAAGTATTAATACATTAATCGGAGCCAATGATATTAAAAATATGAATGATATTCGACCCGGCGATGAATTGAGCATTTTACCTGTAGATGGCATAAAATACAATATAGGGCCGGGTGATTGCCCGCAAGAAGTGATTGAAAAATACAGGGTTGATTCTGAAAAACTAAAAAAGTACAATGATATTAAAACTATTGAACTGCTGGATTCGGGGGATTCCCTAATTCTCCCTGGAGCTGAACCAGAATTTGGCTATCAGGACAGATTAAATCAGAGATTCATACGGCCCGTCGACGGAAGGATATCTTCACCTTTTGGCCCTCGCTGGGGATCCCATCACGATGGAAAAGATTATGCAGTTCCGCAGGGTACTCCTGTTAAAGCAGCCGGAGGCGGAAGAGTTGTACATGTTAGTTATACGGGTGGTTATGGCAAAACAATTATAATTGAACATCAGGACGGTATCAAGACTCTCTACGGACATCTGAGCTCTTATCGGGTAAGAAGGGGACAGAGAGTTAATAGAGGACAAATTATTGGTGAATCGGGAAATACAGGACGCTCTACCGGTCCTCATCTTCATTTTGAAGTCAGGGTCAATGGAAGGCCCGTCAACCCGGCTAATTACCTGCGAGACTAGCAAATATATACTGAAGTTTCTGCCCGGGCATTAAATAAAGTTTTAAACCATCTAAAAATGTTTTGTCTGACAGCGAAGGCGGTGAGAGTTAAGATATGCAGCAATATGAAATTCTTATTATAGATGACGATGACCATATACTGGAAATTCTTACTGAATATTTTGAGTATGAAAATTTCTCAGTGGAAACGGCCAGCACCGGCAGGGAAGCTCTGGAAAAAATTGATGATTTGAATCCTGATTTAATAGTTCTTGATATTATGCTGCCGGAGATGGATGGATGGGAAGTATGTCAGCAGCTTCGACCCTCCAATCAGATCCCCATAATAATTTTGAGTGCCAAAACCAAAGATTCGGATAGAATCATGGGACTTGAACTGGGAGCTGATGATTATGTAACGAAGCCATTCAGTCCGAGGGAGATAGTTGCTAGAGCTAAAGCAGTACTGCGTAGAATCAGCAGAGAAAATGACAGGGAAAAAGAAATGATCGATTTCGACACATTAAAAATTAACAAAAACCAGCGCATCGTTATTGTAGAAGATGAAGAAGTAGATTTAACCCCCAAAGAATTTGATTTGCTCTGGACTCTGGCCTCTTTTCCCTTGAGAGTATTTGAGCGTGAAAAGCTGCTGGAAAAAGTCTGGGGATACGATTATTTTGGTGATATTAGAACAGTCGACACTCACATTAAATCACTCAGAAAAAAACTGGGAAAGGCTGGAGAGTGTATAAAAACTGTTTGGGGAGTGGGATATAAGTTTGATTGTGAAGAAGATGGCTGATCTATTCAACAAAATTAAAAGCATATATAAGGATAGATTGAATAGTCTTTTTAACCGCATTTTTGTGCGGTTTATGCTCCTCTCATTGATTATAATACTGGTCCTGGGATTTTCTATGATTTATTTCTTTTATGAATTTCATTTTTCCAGCACCGAAAACGAAATCGTAAATAATACTCAGGTGTTTAACGATTCTCTTTATGAAGCGGTTAGAGAAGATGACGAAGAGGAGACAGAGAAGCTTTTGAGCAGAATTGCTGAAGTTAATTCTGGACAGGCCTGGTTAATTAATGAAGAAGGTTATTTGATCAATGCTTATCCTTTCTTGGAAGCAGAAGCATCTCAGGTGCAATTTTTAAACTCTGAGCCTATTTTTGCCGGAAATATTATTTCACAGGAAGTAGAACCCAGATATTTCGACCGACCTATGTTATTAATTGGCATTCCGATTAGACAGCAGGATGATACGGCTGCCGGATTGCTTGTATTTACTTCAGTAGCGGGAATAAATTCCACTATCGCCCAGGTTAGAAGCCTGATGATTTATTCATCATTTCTTGCTATCATGCTGGGAGTTATTCTGGCCTACAGCTGGTCCAAATCTCTGGCGAGCCCTTTGAAACACATGAGTAAAGCAGTGATGAATTTAAGTTCGGGTAATTACGGACACACTATTGACCTTGAAGATTCTTATACCACCCAGGAAATTACCAGGCTCCAGCAAAGCTATAATAATCTTTCCAAAGAACTTGAAAACAGCATGAATGAGCTCACCCGGGAAAGAAACAAACTGAAATATATTTTAACGGGTATGCAGGAAGGCGTTCTGGTGGTAAATCGGGAGAGAGAGGTAATTGTCACAAATAATTCTGCGGCCGATCTCCTGGGACATTCCATTTCACTGGAAGAAAAAAAATTAAATTCATTATCTATCAATGAAGATGTAATAAAAACATTTGAAAAAGTTTTTGAAGAACAGGATTCGCAGTCTGAAGAATTTACATTAAAAAAATCCAGGAAAGATATTAGAGTTTTGATAAGATGTATTCCTATTAGAGTAGCAGAAGAATTTTGGGGGGTTGCTGGATTACTTCATGATGTTAGTGAGCGCTGGCGTTTTGAAAAATTGCAGCAGGATTTTGTAGCCAATGTTTCTCATGAATTAAAAGCCCCGCTATCGTCAATAAAGGGTTCTTCGGAAATTTTGCTTGATGGTATAGTTGAAGATAGAGATAAAGAAAAAAAATATTTAAATATAATTTTGAATGAAAGTGATAGGTTGTCCCAGCTTGTCGATGAAATTTTAAATATGGCAAAGTATGAGAACAGCGATTTTTCTTCGGAGAGTTCCAGAGTAGAAATGAATAGTCTTCTGTATGATGTAGGCTCCATATTTGTCAATTCGCTGGACAACGAAAAAAGATTTAAGGTGAATTATCTTGATGAAGAAACAATGATTCAGGGAAGCAAACCGAGATTAAAACAGGTTCTTTATAATCTTCTGGAAAATGCCAGAAAGTTTTCCGATGAAGAAGCAGAGATAGAACTGGGCGCTGATATTCTTGATGATAGAGAGGACTGTGTTGAAGTTTACGTTAAAGATCAGGGTATAGGAATACCAGGGGAAGAACAGGAAAATGTATGGGAGAGATTTTATAAGGTTGATAAAGCCAGAACCCCCGGAAAAGAAGAAGGTAGCGGTCTGGGATTGGCTATTTCAAAACAGATCATTGAACAGCATGATGGGGAAGTTTTTGTTGAGAGCGAGCCGGGAAAAGGATCAACATTTGGATTTAAAATACCTGTTTCGAAAAGAAAATAATTTTTAAAAATGAGAGGTAAATATTTATGGCGGCAGGAGATGGTCAAGAAAATGATTTCTTCAGCTTTATAACTGACTTTAAGGGTCGTTTAAAAAATCTCGAAAGTATGTTTAGAACTCCTTATATGCCGAAAATTATGGTCCTGGCTGCTTTAGTGGGAGTAGTGGGCGGACTGGGAGCGGTGGTGTTTTATAATCTGATTTTGCTATTCAAATATATCTTTTATGGCGCTTCTGATACCGCTGTTTATCTGGATCACGTCCGGGCTCTGCCCTGGTATTACAGGCTGGTCGCCCCGGCCTTAGGCGGCCTTATAGTTGGTCCTATGGTTACATATATCGTGCCTGAGGCTAAAGGTCACGGTGTGCCGGAAGTAATGGAAGCTTTGGTTTTAAAGGCCGGTGAGATCCGCTTTATAGTTGCTCCGCTTAAAGCCCTTATATCTGCTATTTGCATCGGTTCGGGAGGATCTGCCGGCCGTGAGGGTCCTATAGTACAAATAGGGGCTTCTTTTGGATCATCACTGGGTGAGTATTTCAATCTTCCTCCAGATAAGGTAAAGACGCTTTTGGGATCAGGGGCAGCAGCAGGTATTGCCGGCACTTTCAATGCTCCTCTGGCCGGAGTTGTTTTCAGTATGGAGGTGATTTTAAGAAAGTTTGAGATGGAGGATTTTTCTCCTCTTGTGGTTTCTGCTGTTATCGGAACGGCGGTGGCCAATATTCTCTTCGGTGAGGCGGATCCCGTCTTTCAAATTCCCGAACATGAGCTGGTCAATTATTTTGAACTGATTTTATACATGGGCCTGGGAATAGCCGGAGGCATTACGGCTTTGATATACGGAAATTTTCTTTATAAAATGGAACATATATTTGAGAAACTGCCGATACCCACCGCCTCTAAAGCAGCCCTGGGTGGGCTCTGTCTGGGTATACTGGCTCTGGCTTTGCCCCAGGTACAGGCTACAGGTTATCCGGTGATGGAGGATGCCCTCTACGGAAGATTGCCAATTTATACGGCTTTACTGCTCATGTTAGCTAAAATACTGGCTACCTGGTTTACACTGGGCAGCGGCGGATCCGGAGGCATTTTTGCCCCGGCTCTTTTTATCGGTGCCATGCTGGGAAGCAGTTATGGTCATATTGTTGGAACTATTTTTCCGACGCTTACTGCCGGTTCGGGTTCTTATGCCATGGTCGGTCTGGGAACAGTATTTGCAGGAGCCACACATGCTCCCCTCACGGCGATAATCATTCTTTTTGAGATGACCCACGATCCATTAATTATTCTACCTATGATGTTTGCCTGTAAATTCAGTTCGCTTTTTACCCGCTGGTGGCAGCGCAGAAATATCTACACCACCAAACTGGTTTTGAGGGGGATTGATCTAGATACAATAGAGGGGAGAAATGTTCTCAGTGAAATACCGGCCGCGGAAGTTATGAGTACCGACCTGATTACCGTGCGGAAGGATACCACAATGGAGGAAGCAAGAGATATCTTTCGCAATACACTTTATAACTTTCTGCCGGTCATCTGTGATGATAAGAGGCATCTTTGCGGTTTGCTCGGTTATAATTATACCATGGATTATTTTGCTGAAGGTGGAGATATGGATAGTGAAGTAAGTGAACTGGCTTATGACTCTCCCCCGACTGTAAATGAGAATGAAACTCTGCTTAGAGCTCTTAAACTTATCGATGAATATGGCATTACCCTGATTCCAGTTGTTTCAGAAGAGGACGAGAATAAACTGATAGGAATTTTAACCAGAAGCGATATACTTGAAGCCTATCATCACTGGGAGATTAAATAATTAATGTTTAGAGTAAGCAGTAACTCTTGATAGATTGGAGTAAAGATGTTAAATTAAAAGAAGCCCTTGAGAGATTTATCCTCAAAAAATATTAATTAGCTGGAATTTTTCGGGAGGCTATAAAAGTGAAATACTGGTTAAAATTAGGAATTGTTGTTTTTATCTTTTTGCTGACCCTGGCGTTTGTATCGCAGCCGGCTGCGGCTGTAGTTGACGTAAATGTGGGTACGGTTAATCTTCAGGAAGTAATAGATGCTCATCCAGAAGCGGAAGAATTAGAGGAGGAAATGCAGGGTGAATTAGCTCAGCTGGAACAGGAATTTCAAAGTCAGGTTCAGTCTATGGAGGAAGAAGATCCTCAGGCAATACAGCAGATGCAGCAGCAGATGCAGCAGCAGGCTGAGATTATACAGCAGCAAAAAATGGAGGAAATGATGAATATTATACAGCCGGAGATGGATGAATTCAGGCAAGAAGAGGAGCTTGACCTAATATTGATGAATGAATCTGTGCTCAGCGGAGGGGAAGATATAACTGAAGAACTGATAGATTTTATTCAGTAAATCCAGAAAAAATTACAGTGGACAATAAAATTATTAATATAAGGGAGGTTTATCCGTATGTCGAATACATGCACCAATCTGGATAAAAATAAAGAGGAATGCTCCTGTACTTATGAACCCTGTCCTCGCAAAGGCAAATGTTGTGAGTGCATAATTTATCATAAACGCAAAGATGAGCTGCCGGGCTGTTTATTTCCGTCTGAAGCAGAAAAAACTTACGATCGTTCGATAAGTCATTACGTTAAGTGTATGAGCTAAATTATAAATTGTGAACTAGCACCAATTTCCTCATCCCCGCAATGGGGGTATTTTTTTCTAATTGTTAGTCAGTTGATAGATATCGTATAAGATAGTTATCAAAATAATAATGGCTGGAAGATATAAAGCGAGGGGATACTCGAAAATTTTTCAAAACTCAGATTAAGTCCATGGCCAAAAAATAATGTCCCCGGCTCAGGATGTGCCGGGCTGAGCGTAAACTCAGGGATATGTTTTTGCGAAGGGAGCACAATTTTTTGACAAACCTATTTACCAGCTGAAATCAAAAAGAACTTTTTTATTTATCATCGAAAAATTTTGTTTTTATAAACCTTTTCATAATTTTATAACCGGAAGACAGTACCTTGAGGAAGCTGTTTTCAGCATAAAAATTGCTTATGAAATCTTTTAAATCTTGATATATGCCTTCAGAGAAGGGAAACCAGTTTAATTCTCGGTCATTGTCATTTTTATTTATCATAATTGAGCGGGTGTTGGAGAAATTTTTTAGCCCCTCCGGACCATGATACCGCCCTGTGCCGCTGTTTTTTACTCCGCCGAAAGGAAGTTCGGGATTGGCGACATTTTTTAACACATCATTTATTATACAGTTACCGGTCTCCAGTTTTGAGGCTATATCTTTGGCTTTATCGATGTTTCTGCAAAAAACACTTGCATTTAAACCAAATCTGCTTGAATTTGCCATATTGATAGCTTCTTCTTCAGTTGAAAAAGTGCTTAGCGTCAAAACGGGTCCAAAAATTTCCTCCTGCATAATTTTCATCTCTTCATTGACTCCGGTAAGTATCAGGGGAGGGAAATATACTGATTGATCTTCAGAGGGCATATCACCTATTAAATTTGCTCCTCTGGAGAGAGCACTATTAACCAGGTTTCGAACTTTCTTGCTTTGTTGAGGATGAATGAAAGGACCATAGTCACCAGATCTGTCCGAACGATTCCAGCGGATTGTATCTTTATGATCAGCAAGGATGTCGATAAAATTTTCATAAACCTCTTCTGCCACATAGACTCTTTCTACAGAAACGCAAAGTTGACCTGCATTCGTAAATCCCCCGTAAGCTGCTGCTCTGGCTGCTCTTTCTATATTTGCTTCTTTTAATACCAGCATTGGATCTTTACCACCGAGTTCTAACTCTACGGGAATGGTATAATCTGCTGCCTGTTTCATAACTCTGCGGCCTGTCTCAACACTTCCTGTAAAAAATATCATATCGGGTTTATTTTCAATCATTGTACTTCCAACTTCACCCCCGCCCTGAAAAACATTCACCAGATTTTCTGGGATAGAATCGAGAGAATTAAAAATATTTTTCAGAAGATTTCCGGTCAAAGGGGTCAGCTCTGAAGGTTTGATAACCACCGCATTTCCTGCGGTAAGAGCGGTGATAGCAGGAATAGCAGTCAGCTGGAAGGGATAATTCCAGGGAGAAATGATAGCTATAATTCCTCTGGGAAAGTATTCAACGTAAGAAGTGCTGCCTGGAGCTAAAAGAGGTGTGTTTCTTTTCTGTCTTTTGAGAATTTTGGCAGCATTATTTTTATAGTAACGAAGCATCCTTAACACAGGCAATATATCTGCTGTTATTGTTTCCTGAGGTTTTTTGCCTGTATCTTTATAGACTGTGTCTATTATTTTTTCAGTGTTATCCACTATATTATGCTGGAGCTCATCCAAAAATATCAATCTATCTTTTAATTTTAATTCTCCCCATTTTTTTTGACTCTTATAAGCTCTGACATATGAATTCTTAATCTCGTTGTCATCGGCAACCTTATGTCTGCTGATTTCTTTTTTGGTGACAGGATTTTTGTTTATAAGAATTCCATTTTTAATATCCATTATTTTATCACCGCATTCCTGAATTTTTTAAAGTTCGTACTTATATTAAATTCTGTATATTAAAAAAATTTCCTGCAAAAATTACTCTATCCTGCCAAACAAAATTTTCTTGAAAATTTTTGCGACAGCACTGCCTGCTGTAAAAATTAAATTTATAATTTATGCAGGCATTTGCATAGAAATATACAATACTAATAAATGATGAAAACTTGATATCTTTTTAGTCTTCGAGCTGTAAAAACCAATAAGATGGTTTTGCAGCCGGCAGGGTATGAGGGGAAACTTTCATGCCTCCCAAATAAGGAAAGGAGACATTACTCCATACAGGTGTCTCCGGACACCTTTTTTTGTTTGGCTTGAATTTTTGGTTTAAATTGTCATACAGGAGGGTTAATCATATGGAAGTCATTGGTTTAACAGGTTCAGCAGGAGAAGGTGGGAAAACAGATCTGGGTTTGATGATACTGGAAAATATTCGCAGGAAAACTGGAGTGTTGAAGGGGAGAGTAAATAAAGATTCTTCCAGAATAGTGACTGAAGATCCTCAGATTATGAGAGCAGAGTCGCCGGGAATATCACCATATTTGAACTCTGTTGCTGAAAATGTGGTTTTACTTCAATCATCTCCTGCTGATTTAAAATCTGCTATAGATGAAGCCTATAGATGCTTTAGTGATTTAGATTATCTGCTTGTTGAGGGGGACCGTTTGATTCTTTCTCTGGATCCGGGGTTAATAATACAGATAATGGAAGAAGGAGTTGAAAACGAAAGCCTTCCGGAAGTAAAACAAAATCCTGATTTAATTGTAAAAAATTATGAGATATACAGGAGCACTGATTTGAATGATATAAACATTGAACTTCCTGCCGATGAGATCTCCTGCTATAGAGCTCAGCTTATAAGTGATCTGCTGGGGCGCGGTTACGGCGAATTTGGAAGGAAGTTAAATCGAGAAGGGATTCAGGTTAGAAGATGTCAGCTGGGTTTATTCAAATAAGCACCTAATATGCAAAAAATAAGAAAGGAAGATTAACCAATGAACTCGGAGTTTCTCGATCTAAAAAATCTGAAGGACCTTGAAGAAAATCTATTTGGCCTGGTTTCTGATTTGAAAACTGGATCCAGTTTTACTTCAATACATGAGGCTGTTGACAAATTTTTAGCTTCCAATATATACGCACCCGAGTCGTTACCGCCTTTCACCCGATCTGCAGTCGATGGTTATGCTGTCAGAGCCCGGGATACATTCGGGGCCAGCGAGATTCAGCCGGCTTTATTTGAAATAAAAGGGGAAGTATCTATGGGAGAAAAAGCGAAAATATCACCCGGAAGAGGAGAAGCAGTATATATACCAACCGGAGCTATGCTGCCTGCTGATGCTGATAGCTGTATTATGATAGAAGAAACTGACAGGATAGCTGAAGATAGAATAGAAGTTTTTACCGATGTATCTCCAGGCGAAAATGTAATAAAACAAGGTGATGATATAGAAGAGGATGAGCTTTTGCTTAAATCGGGACACAGACTCAGGGCTCAGGATATTGGTGCTCTGGCTGGTCTGGGAATCACAGAGGTAGAAGTTTTTGATCAGCCGGAAATATCCTTAATTTCTACCGGGGATGAAATAGTTCCTCCGGGAAATAAGAAAAAAGACGGTGAGATCAGAGATATTAATACACCTGCTCTGGCAGCCCTCTTTGAAAAATGGGGGGCTCAGACCAAAAACTACGGGATTGTGCCTGATAGAAAAAGAGATCTCAAAAAATCAATCAGCGATTGTTTGTCCAGCGATTTAATTGTTGTTTCTGGTGGTAGTTCAGTAGGTCATAGAGATTTTACCCTGGATGCTATAAATGAAATAGGTAGTCCGGGAATTATACAGCACGGTCTGGCTGTCAAACCGGGAAAACCTACTGTAGTCGGAAAAATAGATGACACCCTTGTGCTGGGCCTGCCGGGAAATCCTGCTTCTGCCTGGGTCGTCAGCTGTTTGATCGTTCCCTTTGTTTTTAAAACTATGTTAGAACGAAAAACATCTGCTCTGGAAACAAGATTTCAGGTCGCCCGGGGCAAACTCAAAAATCAAATAGCATCAGCACGCGGGCGCAGCGAATACATTCCGGTGAAATTTTTATCGCCTCATGAATCCAACCTTATTAAACCTATTTTCGGAAAATCAAATTTAATTACCACGCTGGTTGAAGCTGACGGTTTTATCAATATCGAAGCTGAAAAAGAAGGGCTGGAGGCTGGAACAGGTATTGAGGTTTATTCTGTGGATAGAGACCTAGGACTTCACTCTGAAGAAAGGGTGGTGAAAAATGAGCGGTGATTTTGACAGCGGCAGGAAGATTTATTTAAATAAAAAGTCCTTAAAGGAAGCTATAGATATATTTAAGCAGTATTTGTCAGGGAAAAAATTGAAAACTGAAATTATATCGACATGTTCTGCAGTTGGTAGAATTACTGCTGAAGAACATGTGGCGAATCGTTCAGCCCCCCACTTTTATGCCTCAGCTATGGATGGGTTTGCTGTTAAATCTCAGGAAACAGAAGAAGCTAACGAAAGAAATCCTGTCAAGCTAAAAATTTCCCGGGATGCATTAGAGGTTAACACGGGAAGCCCGATTCCTGAAGATTTTGATGCGGTAATAAAGATTGAAAACGTTGAGTTTGTTGAAGATGAATTTATTAAAATATACGAGAGCGTCTCTCCCTGGAATAATCTGAGATCCATTGGCGAAAGTATTTTGAAGGGAGAACAGGTGGTTACATCTCATACCAGGCTCAATGCGGCGCAAACAGGAGCTTTGCTTGAAGCGGGAATAACAGAAGTTGAAGTTTTTCAAAAACCCTTCCTAAAAATTTTGCCAACGGGAGACGAGATTGTACCTCCTGAAAAGGAGCCAGAGATAGGTGAAATAGTAGAATTTAACTCTCAAATGATTTCATCTCGGGCTGAAGAGGTCGGAGCTCAAGTTGAAATAGCAGACATATGTCCTGACGATCCAGAACTGCTTCGAGATGAGCTCAAAAAGGCGGCTGCAGGCACCGACATGGTGGCCACTATTGCAGGTTCATCAGCCGGCTCCCGGGATCATATGGTAGAGGTATTGGCTGAAATGGGAGAAGTCAAAATTCACGGTGTCGATATAATGCCTGGCAAGCCTTTGCTCTTGGGAGATGTGGATGGGACACCCATTATAGGTCTGCCAGGTTATCCCCTGTCCTGTCTTCTGGATGTCAATTTGTTTTTGGAGCCGGCTTTGAAACAGCTTCAGGGTGAAATATCCTATTCTGAAAAAACTGAGAAAGCAGTACTAAAACGCAAGGTCAGTTCTTCGCCCGGTCGGGATGAATTTTTAAGGGTAAATTTGAAGCTTGAAGGTGATGATTATGCTGCTGTTCCCAGGAGAAGAGGGGCATCTTCTATGAAATCATTAACTCAAGCTGATGGATATTTGAAAATCTCTGCTGAAAAAGAAGGGCTTACAGCCGGCGATATAGGAGAAGTCAGGTTGCTAAAAGACAGAAAAAAACTTGAGGACGGATTGGTGCTTGTTGGCAGCAATGATCCAGCTCTGGAAAAATTGAAAAATTATCTGGCCGGCAGGGAGCAGGGTATTGATCTCAAGCTGCAATCCCGGGGGAGTCAGGCAGGAATTCATTCTTTATTAAGAGGAGAAGCTGATCTGGCTGCTGCTCATTTGATTGATAGTGATTCCGGCAGATACAATATTCCTTATCTTGAGCAGGTTTCCGACAAAGAGCTTCTCCTTATTACTTTAGCCTTAAGGGAGCAGGGATTTATTTTTCGCAAAGATAGTGATTTGAGCGGTATTGATAATATCGAGGATCTGGCCAAAACTGATTTAAGATTCATCAACAGACAGCGGGGAGCTGGCACCAGAGTACTTCTGGACTATAAACTCGATCAAAAAGGTATTTCCGGACAAAATATCGAAAGTTATACAAGGGAAGAATATACTCATGCAGCTGTGGCTCAGGCGGTATCTGTCGAAAAAGCAGATATAACTCTTGGTATCAGGGCAGCTGCAGAGGCTTTTGATCTGGAATTTAAGCCGGTTTTACAGGAAAGATTCGAGCTGATATATCCTGCTTCTTCTGAGAACGACTGGCGGTTTGAAATGCTCATTGAAGCGGTGAAGTCTGAAGAATTCAATAGTATTTTGCAGGGGATGAAGGGTTATAATTCGGAGAAAACAGGCGAAGAAAGAACCTTTTTAAGCTCGGAAAGAGGTGATTGAATTGTCTTTAAAGTCCAGCGGAGATAGAAAAATTAATTATATGCGTATATCAGTCACTGATCGCTGTAATTTTCGCTGTAATTACTGCTTGCCTGATGAAGGTGTTGAATGGAAACCCAGAGATGAAATCATGAGTTATGAAAAGATAATAAAAGTTGCTGCAGCAGCTGTGGAAGATGGGATTAAATACTTCCGCTTAACAGGCGGAGAGCCTCTGGTAAGACTGGGAATTGAAAAGTTGATAGATCGTTTGGATAATTTAAGCGGCTGCGAAGAGATAAGTTTAACGACAAATGGTTACCTGCTGGCAGAAAAAGCTGAAACATTATCTGATTCAGGGCTGGAAAGGGTTAATATAAGTCTGGATACTCTGGACCCGGATAAATTCAGGGATATAACCGGCATCGATGGATTGAACCAGGTTTTTGAAGGCATCAAAGCGGCTAAAAGTGCGGGCCTGGATCCGGTTAAGTTAAACGTTGTGGCCCTGAAAGATATAAATACTGATGAAATCGAAAGTTTTGCTGAGTTCGCCCGCGATGAGTCTTTGAATCTGAGATTTATAGAATATATGCCGTTTTATGATACAGAACAATGTGATTTTGGTGGAAATGGTGATGATCTATTTTATCCTCTTTCAAAAATTTATAATAGGATCGAACAGGAATTTGATTTGATTCCTGATCAGGATATAAAAGGCAGAGGACCTGCTAAAAATTATCAGTTTTCCAGTGGTGGTGGCTCTCTGGGCTTTATTTCGCCGATATCCGGTGATATTTGTAAAAAATGTAATAGATTGAGGCTAACTGCGGATGGATATATAAGACCCTGTCTTGCCAGCGAGATTGAATTTGATTTATTCGAAGAGGGAGAATTGATTTCCAGGAAAAAAATCAAGAAAATATTGAGCGATGCCGCATCCAATAAAAATCTGGAGAATGGATTTAAAGGGTCAAATTTAAAAAAACGCAACATGTCACAGATTGGAGGCTGAAAATTTGAATAACGAAGAATTATCTCATCTGGACAGCAACGGCAGAACTGAAATGGTCGATGTAAGCGGCAAGGAGGTAACTGATAGAGAAGCCACAGCATCCTGTACGGTTAATATGAGTCAAAACACCCTGAAGAAAATATCTGAGGGCGGCGTGGCCAAGGGGCCTGTACTGGAGACTGCCAGACTGGCAGGAATCATGGCAGCCAAGCGAACCTCGGACTTGATTCCGCTCTGTCATCAAATCCCCCTCACAAGTGTTGATATAGAGTTTGAACTCTCAGAACCTGATTGTATAGAAATATTTTGCCAGGCAAAAACCTCTTTCAGAACCGGTGTCGAAATGGAGGTACTGCAGGGGGCCGCACAGGCTGCTCTGACCATCTATGATATGAGTAAGGCTTTAGAAAAGGAGATCATTATCAGTGATCTCCGATTGCTTGAAAAAAAAGGAGGAAAATCAGGTCATTACAAAAGTCCCAGTGGCCATGTTAAAAGCGGTGAAGTTACCGCTGTATCAGTCAGCCAGGAAAAGGGTACCAGAAAAAAAGCAATTACAGATATCGAATTAAAGCGAGATCATGGTATTATAGGAGATGCTCATGCGGGGGATTGGCACAGGCAGGTCAGTCTGCTTTCTGAAGAGAGCATAAATATCATGCGGGAACAGATGAACTCTGAAAAATTTCTAATCGGTTATGGAGATTTTGCTGAAAATATTGCCACCCGGGGTATAGATCTCCATAATATAGAGGTGGGCAAATATTTGAAGATCGGCAGAGAAGTTGTTCTGGAAGTAACGCAGATAGGAAAAGAATGTCATTCAGGCTGCGATATAGCTAAAAAGGTGGGAAATTGTATTATGCCTAAGAGGGGTATTTTTGCCAGAGTTATTGATGGAGGTATAGTTAAACCAGGCGATAATATTTTTCAGCTGGAAGGAGATGAAATATGAAGACAACAATAATTACAGTAAGCGATAAAGGAGCAGCTGGTGACAGGGATGATCAAAGCGGACCGATTATCAAAAAAACTGTTGAAGAAGCCGGCGGAGAAATTATCGAATCTATAATAATACCCGACGAAAAAGAACAAATAACATCTGTACTCAGAGAGATGAGTGATAATCCGGAGATAGAATTAATTTTCACCTCCGGAGGCACCGGGTTTTCTCCGCGAGATATTACTCCCGAAGCTACACTTGAAGTGATAGATAGAGAGGTGCCTGGACTGCCAGAGAAGATGAGGGATGATACATCGAAATATACTGAAATGTCATATTTGTCGCGGGCTAGATCCGGAATAAGAAATCAGACATTGATAATAAATTTACCCGGCAGCCCCGAAGCTGTTGAGCAGTGCCTTGAAAGTATAATGAATCTAATACCACACGGTTTGGAAATACTTCTGGGGCAGGTGACTGAACATTGAGTACTTAAACTCAAAAGGTGGTTTTAAAAATGTATGGCTGGATGGGAAAAATTTTATATATCGATCTCAACAGTGGTAAAATTGAAAAGAAAATGCTCACTGATTATCAAAGGAAAAAATTTTTAGGAGGTAGAGGTCTGGGAGTTAATATTTTGGCTGAAGAGATCGATCCGGATGTAGATCCATTCTCTCACCGCAATAGGATCGTATTTTCAGCTGGCCCTTTGACCGCTACTGAAGTACCGACAACGGGACGGATGGCGGTGGCAACAAAATCTCCTCTCACTGGGACTATTTTTGATTCAAATGCCGGTGGTCACTGGGGTCCTGAGCTCAAAAGAGCCGGATATGATGCTCTGGTTATATCTGGCGGGTTAGAAAAATTGAGCCGAATTAAAATCTTTGATGATAGAGTTGAAATTCTGTCCTGTAATGATCTAAAAGAAGAAAAAACCTCCTCAGCCTGGAAAAAATTAAAAGATAATGAGTCTGCTTATAAACATTTAGTGATCGGTCCTGCCGGGGAAAATGCTGTTAGATTTGCCTCCATAGCTGTGGGAAAAAACAGGACTCTGGGGCGCGGAGGCACCGGAGGGGTTCTCGGCTGTAAAAATATCAAAGCAATATCCGTTAGAGGGTCTCAATCGCCTGAAATAGCTGATCCGGTTAAGATAGATGATGTTAAGAAAAAATCTTCAGCCTGGCTTAAGGAAAGTTCTCTTACCGAAAATAGGCTCAATGAACTGGGAACGGCAATGTTAATGAATTTAATTAACGAAGCGGGTGTGCTGCCAACTCATAATTTTCAGCGGACCCAATTTTCAGAAGCAGACAGTATTTCTGGAGAAAATTTGTCTGACCGCTTAACTTCCAGCAAATCCAGCTGTTATAACTGTCCAATTGCCTGTTCAAAAACAGTAATGATTGATGGAGAGGAAAAGTCCGGTCCGGAATATGAATCTTTGGGGCTGCTGGGAGCTAATCTGGGGCTGGGAGATCCAGATATAGTGACTGAGCTGAATAATCTTTGCGATGAGCTGGGACTGGATACTATTTCTACTGGATCTGTTATAAGCTGTTTGATGGAAATGAATGAGAAGAATATTGTTGATTCACCCGTCAGTTTTGGTCAAAGAGAAGGTATATTAACTCTTATCGAAAAAATTGCTCGCAGAAAGGGACTGGGCGACGAACTGGCAGAAGGATCTCTGCGCTTTGCTCAAAAAAACTCAGCTCCTGAACTGGCCATGCAGGTTAAAGGTCTTGATATACCTGCTTTTGATCCCAGAGGAATGAAAGGTCAGGCTCTGGGGTATATTACTTCCAACAGGGGGGCCTGTCATCAAAGAGCCAATATGATGACTGTTGAGCTTTTAGGGCTGCCTGAGCAGGTTGATAGATTTAGCGAGGAGGATAAGGCTCCTCTCGTAGTTCATCAACAGAATTTGAACTGTATTCTGGATTCTCTCATAGTATGCAAGTTCACGCTTTTCGCTCTCGCAGAGGGTTTTTATAAAGAAATGCTCTCAGCTGTAACCGGTGAGGATTATTCTCGCGATGATTTTTTTAGAATTGGAGAACGGATATGGAATCTGGAAAGACTTTTTAATACTGCAGCCGGTTTTTCCAGAGAAAATGATAGGCTGCCCGCAAGATTTGGTCGTGAGAGTGGCAGCGGGCCTGCATCGGGTAATTTTGTCAATGAGGAAATTATGCTGGACGAATATTATAAAATTAGAGGCTGGAATGAAAACGGGATTCCAGAAGAAAGCAAATTGAAAGAACTGGAACTGGATAGATACAGAGATTTTCTGCCCGGGAGGTGAAGTTTAATTTCTGAAGATGATTATATCAGGAAAATTTCAGTCAATCTTTATGGGGGGCTGGAAGAGTACAGCCCGAAGGGAAAGAGAAAAAATAATAAAATAGATGCTGATAAGATCGATGATGTTCGTGATTTGGTGAAGCAGTTCGAGATTCCGGAGGAAGAGATTCAGGTCATTTTGATAGATGGAAAACACGCCGATCTTGATTCAGAGGTGAAAAAACAAAGCGTTGTAAGTATTTTCCCTCTTATCGGAGGAGGATGAAAGGAGGGCTTATAAATCATTGCGCGAATTTCATGAAAAAAAACTCGAAAAGGAAAAGCAATTTGCGGTTCATCCCTGGAGAATAATCGAAGAAGATTTTCAGGTGGAAAATAATCATCACAACGAATCAATTTTTTCCATCGGCAATGGATTTTTGGGTTTGAGAGGCACCCTGGAGGAAGATTACACTGGACCCCCGGAGACAACAACTCCGGGATTTTACATAAATGGCATATATGATTCTGAAGAAATAGTTTATGGTGAAGATGCTCCCAATTTGCCCGGATGGAGCCAGACTATTGTAAATCTAATGGACTGGACCAGAATAAACATTTTTTTAGAAGGAGAGAAGTTTGATCTGCTGGAAGGTGAAGTGGAAGAATATCGAAGAGTGCTGGATATGAGAAGTGGAGTTCTTAACAGGAAGGTTGTCTGGTGCAGCCCCCAGGGAAGAAAAGCCAGAATAGAGATTGAGAGACTCATCTCTTTTACTAACAGAAAGCTGGGTCTCATAGATTATAAAATCACTCCTTTAAATTTTAACGGAGAAATAAGATTCGAATCCAGCATAGATGGAGACGTAAAAAACCACCATCACTTTCGCAAGGATAAAGTAATGAAGTTTGAATCTGCAGGTTTTGCCGATGATCGCTGTTATCTTGTGCAGACCACTTCCCGGAGTGATATCAAAGTAGCCGGTGCTGTAAAAAATGAGCTCGATATTCCTGAAAATACCAGGGTTTCTAAAGATCGCTTTGTTTTAGATGAGGAGATAATTGAGAACATCAAAATTTCAGCCAGTCAAGATGAACGTTTTAGCCTGCAAAAGTATGCCGCTTTCCTGACCAGCAGAGATGTACCGGCTGATAGGATTAAAAAGCGAGCTATACTCAATGTGAACGATGGAGCTGAAAAGGGTGTTGAACAGATTAAATCAGAGCAGAAAAAATACCTTGAGGATTTTTGGAGCGATTTTGATGTTTTTTTGAGGGGTCAGGGTTATTTACAGCAGGCTTTGAGATACAACGCTTTTCAGCTGATTCAATCGACAGGAAGAGATGGCAGAACAAATGTACCGGCCAAGGGTTTGACCGGTGAATTTTATGAGGGGCATTATTTTTGGGATTCAGAAACATATATAGTTCCCTTTTACATATTTAATCGACCTCAAATTGCCCGCAAGCTGCTGGAATACAGATACAGCATTCTCGATGAAGCAAGACAGAACGCCAGGCGAGTTAAGCTGGATGGGGCTCTTTTCCCCTGGCGGACCATCGATGGAAAAGAAGCTTCTGGCTTTTTTATGGGGTCTACAGTTCAGTACCATATTGATGCTGATATAGCTTATGCCTTATATCTATATTTAACAGCTACTGAGGATTATGATTTTCTTTACGACAAGGGCGCTGAAATATTGCTGGAAACCGCTCGCATGTGGGTTAGCTGCGGACATTTTAATAAAAGGACCGGGGAATTTTGCTTTAATGAAGTCTGTGGGCCGGATGAATACAAACCCGGGGTGGACAACAATTGTTTTACAAATTATATGGCTAAATTTAACCTGCGTTTTGCCCGGGAAACTCTCGCTAAAATGAAAGAGGAAGCTCCGGAAAGATATACAGCATTAATTGAAAAGACCAACCTTACAGATGATGAGATCGAAGATTGGCATACGGCTGAAAAAAACATGAAACTGCCTTTCGATGAGGAACTGGGAATCCACACTCAGGATGATTCATTTTTATCTAAAGAACCTCTGGATATTGAGGAGATCCCACATGAACAGCTGCCGCTGGTAGCTAACTGGCATCCTTTAACAATATGGCGTTATCAGGTGATTAAGCAAGCTGATGTTATATTACTTATGCTTTTACAGGGAGACAAATTCACCCTGGAAGAAAAAAAGGCCAATTACGATTTTTATGAGCCTAAAACAACCCATGATTCTTCTTTATCTCCGGCAGTTTACAGTATAATAGCCTCTGAAATCGGTTATACAGAAGAAGCCTTCAAATATTTCATCCAGATTTCCCGGCTTGATCTTGATGATTTCAATGAAAATACTTATCAGGGTCTGCACACTGCTGGCCTGGGAAGTGCCTGGATGACTCTTGTTTATGGCTTTGCAGGAATGCGAAATTATCACGGCAATCTGTCCTTTCGTCCCTATCTGCCGGAAAAATTAGAGGGCTATCAGTTTTCTATTTATTTTAAATCCAGAGAACTCAGAGTTAGAGTTACTGAAAAGGGGGCCAGTTACAGGGTCATTTCTGATCAGGAACTCGAACTTGAACACTGTGATAAAGAGGTTATTTTGAGACCTGGTGAAGAAAAAGTTTTACCGCTGCGAGATTTTAGCAGACTGCCCTGGAGAAATGAGGAGTAATATATGGTGGAAAAAGAAACTTACCTGAAAGGAGCAGGGGTTTACTACGTATTATTGCTGGGGGTGGTTACTCTTTCATTTGCCGGAGTTTTCGTGGCTATGTCAGATGCTCCGGCAATAACGATAGCTTTTTATAGAATGTCATTAAGTGTGATATTGTTGACTCCGATATTTTTCCGGAGAAATGACTGCAGGCTGGAAAAACTCTTAAATTTCCGTCAGACAGTCGTAGGTTTTTTTCTGGCCATACATTTTATATTGTGGGTTACAGCTTTTGATTATACAGCAGTTGCTAATGCTGTTATATTTATTGCGCTTCAGCCCATTTTCACTTTATTGCTTGAATTTATCTGGGCAAGAGAAGATTTGCAGCCTGATATTATTGCGGGAGTATTTATAACAATTTTAGGAAGTCTGGTGGTCGGGGCAGGTGAAATTGGCAATTTATTTGCCAATATTAAAGGAGATTTTCTGGCAGTTATGGCAGCATTTTTTGCCGCCATTTATCTATTTTCCGGACGCAGTTTGAGAAAAAAGATGAATTATTTCCCCTATATATTTTCTGTTTATTTTTACGCTTCAATCTTTTTGTTTCTGGGTTTGTTTATTTTTGGGCATTCTTTTACGGGTTATGGCTCCAGAAACTGGCTGCTTTTTTTTGGTCTGGCTTTAGGACCGACAGTTATAGGCCACTCTATTTTAAATTTATCTGTTAGATATGTGCCCACAACGATAGTTTCAGTGGCTGTAATAGGGGAGCCAGTTTTGACCACATTATTTGCCTGGCTGCTTCTGGGGGAAAGCATTCCGCAGTTGACATTTCCCGGAGGGTTATTGATTTTACTGGGGGTGGTTTTCACGATGACCAGAAAATCAGGTTAGTAGTGATCCGTAAAGGGCTTGTGATGATTTGAATTTATATCACAATTCAGGTTATAATTTTACTGACAGATATTTTGGCGAATTTAGGTTTGGGGGAGGAAATTAACAGGATTTATAGAATATTTAAGTTAGTGTAAGCATGATTAGAAATTCAAATATGTTTAGATTCTAGACGGCCAGCAATGCCATTGTAAAACCCAGCATTATTCCTGCGAGTATTTCGAAGGGAGTATGACCTACCAGCTCATGAAGATTTTTTCTTATTTGATCTTTATCTTCTTCCAGACGGGCAGGATCGAATTCTTTCAGCAGTTTATTTAGAATTTTGGCCTGCTCACCAACTGATCTTCTAACCCCGCCTGAATCGTAAATGGTAATCAATGAAAAAACCGCGGATACAGCAAAAATATCTGAATTGAATCCCTGCTGCAGACCTACCAGGACTGATAAGCAGGTAACGAAAGCTGAATGAGAGCTGGGCATACCTCCTGATTCAAAAAATCTGCTTATGCTGGGGGGAAAAACTGTGAAGATTTTAATGAACTGAGCTAAAATCAATGTTAATAGTGAAATAGTTAGTATATACATTATCCTAAGGTCCCTCCCATTTTAAAATTATTTTAGCATTTTCAGGTGAGTTGAACTTTTCTTGAGGGAAAGCTATTTTTACTTTATTATAACTGCTTAAAAAAAGCAAGCCATGTTAATAAATTTAAGAAGGTGCAGGTGTAACAAAGATGAGGCCAGCTGATCCCATAGAGTATTTTAATTCATTTCCATTGTTTGGGCAGGAAGAAGGATTCAAACCCGGACTTGAGAGGGTTGAATTGCTCTTAAGAGAACTTGATTACAATTACAGGTCTGTAAATTATATTCATGTGGCCGGCAGCAATGGTAAAGGCTCAACGATTGCCATGCTGGAAAGCATTTATTTATCTTCAGGATATTCAGTTGGCAGATTTATTTCGCCTCATATCGAAGATTTTGAGGAGAGAATTAGATTCGATGGTGAGAATATATCTAGCAGTGAACTTTCGCTGCTGGCGGAAAAAATAGATGAAGTTGTCTCCTGTGAGAGGTTTTGGAAGGATATTGGCAGGCCTACTTTTTTTGAAGTGCTCACAGCAGCAGCTTTGTTACATTTTTCTTATAAACAGCCGGATATTGCTATCCTGGAGACAGGTTTGGGGGGCAGGCTTGATGCAACAAATGTCATTAAATCTCCGCTTGCCTGTGTCATAACAAATATAGATTATGAACATACAGAACACCTGGGTGAAACTTTGCAGGAAATAGCAGCTGAAAAAGCAGGTATCATAAAGCCTGGGGCTGTGGTTATAACAGGAGAGTCAAAAAAAGGAGCTTTAGATACGATTACAGAAAAATCTTCGAAAGAGGGGGCTCCGCTTTTTTTAAGCGAAGACTATTTTGAAATCAGTAACTGGCAGGAAAATCTTAATCATCAAAAATTTGATCTGATTCGAGGCGGAGACAGCTATTCTTTTGAGCTGGAACTGATGGGGAAATATCAGTTAAAAAATGCTTCTGTGGCCTGTACTACCGTCAAAGCACTCGATTTTGTTTTTCCTGTTACAGCTGATGAGATGGAGGAGGGACTGAGAGAAGTTAGCTGGCCCGGGCGATTGGAAGTGCTGAGGTCTGATCCTCCTTTGATAGTTGATGGCAGTCATACACCTGCCGGAATTAGATTTCTCAAAGGATTCATCAACAGAAATTTTTCGAGTTTAGAGCAGGCTACCATTATTTTATCGGTTCTGCAGGACAAGAGAATAATGGAAATGCTGGAAGTGATCAGGAATATTGATATTAATCTTAAAATAGTCATGACCTCTAGTTCTTCTCAAAGAGCTTTACAGGCAGAGGACTTCATTGAAAAACCCTATGATAAATTGACTGTATCTGAACATGAAAGCCTTATTGAAACTATTGAGGAACATTTGAAACAGCAGGGAAATCATGAGCTTGTATGTATTACAGGTTCTCTTTACAGCGTTCTTGAGATCAAAAATGCTTTTCGAAAAAATTTAATCCAGATTGATGAGGGGGCTCAATAAATGAGATTTCTCCCCGGCCAGGAAGAAGGAGCTTTAAAATTTGTCGCACTTTTATTGATAGTTTCACTCGCAGCTGTATATGCAGGTTTCAGAATTGGAAACACATTTTTTGCCAGACGGATGGGCGGCGAGGAGACAGTAGAGGTTGAAGAGGGCACTGTACCTCCAGAGGAAGACTTTGAAGAAGATGTCATGGAGCAGACTGAGGACGAAGATTTGATCGATCTGGAAGAGGCTCCTGAAACAGAAGAAGATATTCAGGAAGGTATAGAGGAAGATGATGCTCCAGAAGATATCGAAATAGATAGAGAAGCCAATTTTCTCGTGCAGGTGGGAGCATTTGGTTATGAAGAAAGCGCTGAAGAAAAGGCAGAGGAGTTGAGAGAAAATGGGTATCCTGCCTTTGTATCCAGCAGGGAACCTTATAGAGTTCAGGTCGTAGGTGGAGATACTCGAGAGGAGGCTGAAGAATTGGCCGATCAATTGATCGAAGAGGGATATGAAGCCTTCGTGCACGGACAGTAAATACACTGAATTTCAATCGAGGATTTAGTTTTTAATTCATTATTTAAAGAGGTGATAGGATGCTCGGCTTATTTAAAAATAAGACAAAAGGTGTTCATCCTCCAGAAAATAAGCATCTCAGTGCCGACAGTCAGCTGGAAAAGCCATCGCCGCCAGAAGAAGTAGCTGTGCCGATTCAGCAGCATATAGGGGCGCCTTTAGAACTCATGATTGAGAAAGGTGATGAAGTTAAAAAGGGCCAGAAATTGGCTGATAGTGAAGCTTTTGTGTCCGCCCCAGTTCACGCAACAATCAGTGGAGAAGTTAAATCAATAGAAAAAGTAGCCACTCCCTCAGGGGAAAAAGTTACTGCTGTAAGAATTACAGCTTCAGATTCAGATCAGCAGGAGGGCTTCTCCAAAATTGAGGTTGATGATTTTGATTCTGAAAACCCTTCCCCGTCAGCAATAAGAAATTGTGTTAGGGAAGCAGGCATCGCGGGGATGGGAGGAGCAATGTTTCCCACACATGTAAAATTATCTGTTCCTGAGGATAAGGAAATCGATCATTTCATCCTTAATGGAGCTGAATGTGAACCTTATTTGACTGTGGATCACCGCATGATGGTTGAAAAAAGCAAAAAAATACTCAGAGGTTTTGAACTTCTGATGAAAGCAGTAGAAGTTGAGAAGGGCATAATAGCTATAGAAGAAAACAAGCCTGATGCGATAAAGACCATGAGAAACCTGGTATCTGATAAAAAAGAGATAAAGGTGGAAGTTTTACCCAGCAAATATCCTCAGGGCGGAGAAACAGTATTAATAAAAACCCTCCTGAACCGGGAGGTCCCTGTTGATGGTCTGCCTTTAGATGTGGGAGTTATTGTTAACAATGTAGCAACAGCCTCTGCAGTTGCAGATGCAGTAGATCGAAGAAAACCCATGATAGAAAGACCACTAACTGTCACCGGAAAAGGAGTGAATAATCCCGGCAACTACATTGTCCCCATAGGTACCCCCATAAATGAGATCATCAGTCTGGCCGGAGTCTATGCTGAAGGCCCGGGGAAAGTTATAGCCGGAGGTCCTATGCTGGGAAAATCCATAGCTGAAATACAGGCTCCTGTAGTTAAGGGAACAAGTGGTGTTTTGGTTCTTCGAAAAGAAGAGGTAGAAAAATACGATCCTGATCCCTGTATAAAGTGTGCAAGGTGCGTAGATGCCTGTCCCTGTGATTTGATGCCGCTAAACCTGTCCAAATATGCCAGAAAAGAAAAAGTGGAAAAACTGGATGAATATAAGGTGAGCAACTGTATAGAATGTGGCTCCTGTTCCTATATATGTCCAGCTCAAAGACCACTGGTTCATTACATCAGACTGGGTAAAGCACAGTTAAACGAACAACAACAGTCGGAATAAGGAGGATTTTGTGAAATGAATTCCGAAGATCTCGTTATTTCATCTTCACCTCATGTAAGGGATGAAGAAACTGTTCTGGGAATAATGTGGAAAGTTGTGCTGGCCTTGATACCAGCCACTGCCTGGGCTTCTTACTTTTTTGGGACTCAAACGCTGTCTATTGTGGGAGTTTGCATAGTTGTTTGTACCGCATCAGAGTACGTGTTTCAAAAAATTAGAGGGACCGAGATAACTATTAGTGATGGCAGTGCGGTGCTTACCGGTTTACTTCTGGCGCTGACCCTTCCCCCTGCTATACCCCTCTGGACAGCTGCTATTGGCGCTTTTGTTTCTATAATACTGGGCAAGCAGGTTTTTGGAGGGCTGGGTAGCAATCCTTTCAATCCAGCTCTTGTGGGAAGAGCTTTTATTACTGCTTCATATCCGGTTATCATGACCACCTGGACTGTAGATGGCGAAACAATGGCGACTCCGCTGGCTCAGTATGCTGATGGTGTGAGGCCTGAATACTGGGATCTATTTATTGGAAATGTGGCCGGTTCTCTGGGGGAGACTTCAGCCTTTTTCCTGCTATTGGGAGCTGCCTATCTGATATATTCCGGAGTGCTTAACTGGCGAATACCTGCAGGAATGATAGTCACTGTGATGGTCTTTACAGGCATTATCGGCCATGATCCTTTATTTCATCTGCTGGCCGGCAGTTTGATATTGGGAGCGTTTTATATGGCTACAGATATGGTAACGACTCCGGTAACACCCCGGGGGCGCTGGATTTTTGGCATAGGAGCAGGTTTTTTGGTTGTGCTTATACGAGTCTGGGGCGGGTACGAAGAGGGAGTTATGTATGCGATTCTCTTGATGAATATGACAGTTCCTCTTGTAGATAGATTCTCCAGACCTAAAAGCTTAGGGGAGGTGGAATAATGGCTGATAAAAGAGCGTCTATAAAAAGGTTGATCATTACTTTAACCTTTATTGGTGCTTTTGGTTCTTTGTTCCTGGCCTTTGTTTTTAGTTGGACTAACCCTTATATCCTCGAGCATGAAGCTCGAGCCAGAGAGGAAGCAATTTTTACTTGTCTTCCAGGGTCAGTCGACTATGAAGAGGAAGAGATAGATGATCATACTTTTTATACAGGAATCGATGAGCATGAACAAAGAGTGGGTATAGCAGTCGAGTACAGTGTGGCTGGGTATCAGGGGTTTGTAGATGTTATGGTCGGAGTTGATCCTGAAGCAGGAGAAGTAATAGGAGCTCATGTATTAAATCACGAAGAAACTCCCGGGTTGGGAGCGCGAATTACTGAAGATGAATTTTTGGATAATTTCCGCGATCTGCCCGTAGGAGATTACGAGGTTGTAGACAGCCCAGAAGAAGAACGTGAAATAGAAGGAATTGCTGGAGCTACGATCTCGGCAGAGGCAGTTAAAGAAGCAGTTTCCGAAGCCGGTGAACTTATTATGGAAAATTACGGGGGTGGGAATTAGTGAAAGGCTTAATATCTATATTTCGCAACGGGCTTTGGGCCGAGAACCCTGTTTTTAAGCTTGTTTTAGGCCTGTGCCCTGCTCTGGCAGTTACAAATACTGTTGAAAACGGTTTTGCCATGGGGCTTGCTACCTCTTTTGTGTTGATATCTTCAGAAATTGTAATTTCTTTAATTCGAGACTATATACCGGATGACGTAAGAATACCGAGTTTTATTTTAGTTATAGTAATTTTTGTTACATTTACCGATTATTTTTTGGCCGCGTTTTTCCCTGGAATTTCAGATGCTCTTTCACTTTTTATCCCCCTGATTGTAACCAATTGTCTAATAATGGGTAGATCAGAGGCTTTTGCATCCAGAAATCCTCTTCACAAATCAATAACTGATGGCATAGGAATGGGTATAGGCTTTACCTGGGTTCTGGTAGTTCTCAGTGCGATCAGAGAAATTTTAGGTATGGGAACTTTTCTTGGTATGGATATTATGGGAGCTGAATATCCGCAGATGATAATTATGATTTTACCCAGCGGTGCTTTTCTTACTCTGGGGCTTATGGTCGGCATTATAAAAGTAATCGATAGAAAGGTGGGGGCTCAAAATGATTGAATTTGAACATCTAATATTTCTTTTTATTGGTACAGTATTAGTAAATAACTTTGTCCTCATTCAATTTTTGGGGATATGCCCCTTTTTGGGAGTATCCTCTTATGTAGAAACAGCTTTTAATATGGGACTTGCTACAACTTTTGTAATGACCATGACGGCCTTTATAGTCTATCTGGTCAACACTTTCATACTGGAAGCATTAAATCTGGTTTTTTTGCAGTACATGGCTTTCATCATAGTTATAGCTTCGCTGGTACAGCTTGTGGAAATGGTGATAAGATATGTAAGTCCAGTTCTTTATAAAGCTCTGGGAATTTATCTGCCTCTCATCACTACAAATTGTGCCATAATGGGTATGGCCTTGATGATTCCACTTGAAGGTTATGGGTTTATAGAAAGTGTGGTTTTTGGCTTTGCAGCAGGAGTGGGTTTCACATTGGCAATAGTCCTGATAGCAGGGTTGAGAGAAAAACTGCAGTTTGAAGATGTACCAGAAAGTCTGCAGGGTGTACCTATAACTTTAATAATGGCCGGAATAATGGGACTGGCATTTATGGGCTTTGCTGGCATGATCACTGTTTAAACAAGGAGGTTATAACAGGATGGATTCTCTTTTTATATATTCCTTAGCAAGTATGGGCGGTATAGCGGCTATACTTGCTGCTGGTCTGGGCATTGCTTCCAGAAAGTTTGAAGTGGAGACAGACCCCAAAGTTGACGCGGTGAACGAAGCTTTACCCGGGGCCAATTGTGGTGCCTGTGGATATGCTGGCTGTGACGGTTTTGCCGAAGCAGTCGTTCAGGGGGAGGCTCCGGCGGCCGGATGTCCGGTAGGAGGAGAAGAAACAGCTGGTGCTATAGCTGACATTTTGGATATTGAAGCAGAGAGTTCAGAACGAGAAGTTGCCCAGCTTTTATGTCAGGGTGGTCTTGAAGAAGCAGCCAGATCAGCAAGTTATGAAGGCATCAATAGCTGTCGGGCAGCAAGTCAAATCAACACCCTGGAAAAAGAATGCATTTACGGCTGCATAGGTTATGGTGATTGTAGGGAAGTCTGTGATTTTGGGGCAATAAAAATGAACGAGAATGGTCTGCCGGTTGTCGATGAAGAATCCTGTACTGCCTGTCGTGAATGTGTAAATGTTTGTCCTCATGATTTGTTTATTCTCAGGCCAGTTTCCGATAAAAACCATATAAGATGCATGTCCAACGACCCGGGCAAAGAAGTCAATAAAATTTGCCAGGTAGGCTGCATAGCCTGCCAGCAGTGTGTAAAAGTTTGTCCCGTAGATGCCATTGAAATGGAAGATGATCTTGCGGTTTTAGATTATGAAAAATGTATTAATTGTGGACTCTGTGCTGAGGCCTGTCCCAAGGATGTTATTGAATTTAGCGGGAAAAAAATATCTGAAATTGAAATTACAGAGAATTGTATTGGCTGTACCCGTTGTGCTCAGGAATGCCCGGTTGATGCTATAAGCGGTGAAGCAAAAGAAAAACATGAGATTGATGACGAAAAATGCGTTGAATGTGGAATATGTTACGAGGTTTGTCCTGCTGAGGGGGCTATTGTCAGGGAACTTAAAGGGCAGTGATAGTTTTGACAGCATGGACAAAAAGATAAATAAATGATACAATGTTAATGATTGAAAAATCACTGATTATAATAAGTGTTTTTATTAGGATCGAGGTGAGAGATTTTATGCGCAGTAACAGGACGAGGTATGTATGTCTGGTTGGGCTTTTAATATCTATCGGCCTTGTTCTTCACATAGTTGAAAGTCTGATTCCCATGAGTTATATTGTACCGGGAGCAAAAATGGGGCTGGCCAATATAGCAAGTCTTCTGGGAATGGTCATTTTTGGATTTAAAGTGGGTTTTCTGGTTTTATTCTTTCGGATTGTTCTGGGGTCAGTAATAGCAGGAACTTTCCTATCCTTCAATTTTATGATGAGTTTCAGCGGCGGAGTGCTTGGATTTCTATTGATGGGATTGGTTTATTATTTTGCTTCGGATTATTTCAGTATAATTGGGGTTAGCATCGTGGGTGCTTTATTCCATAATGTTGGACAGATCTTTACCGCCATGTATATAATAAGCAATTTCGGGCTGGTTTATTATCTGCCATATCTCGCTTTGCTGGCAATTCCTGCTGGATTGGGTATAGGACTCACAGTTGATTTCACCTGGAATTATCTTTTCTATAGTCCTTTGAGGGGAAAAGCATGAAAGATATTAAATTTGTGCTGGCTTCTAAGTCTCCCCGGCGCAGACAACTGCTTTCCCGCCTTGATTTAAATTTTGAAGTTTACCCCAGCCAGGTAGATGAGAGCAAATATTCTAATGAAAACCCCCGGGAACATGTGATGAAGCTGGCAGAAATGAAAGCGAAAGAAGTTTTTGATGATTTTAATTCGAAAAGGGTTTTAGTTTTAGCCGCGGATACGATCGTGTCATTTAAGGAGGAAATACTGGAAAAACCAGAATCTCTAGAAGAAGCTGAAAATATGTTGGAGCGATTGAGAGGCAGCGAACATGAAGTAATAACCGGGATTTGCTTGCTGGAGAAAAATGGGCAGGATTACTCAACAATTATTGACTTTGAAACTACCGAGGTTTTTATGAGAGATTTTTCTAAGGATGAGCTAAAAGGATATATTAATTCGCATGAGCCTCTGGGGAAAGCGGGAGCATATGCTATTCAGGGGCTGGGGAGTTTGCTGGTCAAAAAAATTGATGGTTCTTATTTTAATGTAGTAGGTCTTCCGCTTAGCCTGCTGGGAGAGAAACTCTCAGACAGGGGATTAGGAATATTAGAGTATCAAATTTATTCTTCCTGATTATGAACGGATTGGAGGACAAATGAGCAAATACAAACATCATACAGTAAAAGAAATGCCGGTTGAGGAAAGACCGAGAGAAAAGCTGCAGCGGCATGGAGCCAAATTTCTTTCCAGTAGTGAAATTCTGGCTTTGCTGCTGGGCAGCGGAAACAAAAAGAGAACAGCTGTGGAGTTGAGTTCGGATTTACTCTGTGAACTCGGAGGTTTATCAGAATTAAACAAAGCTGGCATGAGAGAACTTCAGGAATTTTGTGGCATCGGTTCCGCTAAGTCAGCCAGGATCATCGGTGCAGTCGAGCTGGGTAGAAGAATTCAGGCTCAAAGCAGCCAGAAAAGATCATATCTATCTTCGTCCAGTACTGCTGCCAGCTTTTTGATCCCGAAAATTGCTTATCTGGATCAGGAAGTAAGTATGTTATTAATGCTTGATTCAAATAATGGTTTAATAAAATCTGAAGAGTTGAGCCGGGGCAGCCTCAATCAAACCATTTTACATCCCAGAGAAGTTTTTAAAAAAGCTGTTAAGGCTAATGCAGCCGGAATCATCCTGGCTCATAATCATCCCTGCGGCAGACCTGTCCCCACCAAAAATGACATTAAGTTCACAGAAAAAATATTTGAAATTGGTGAGATGATGGGCATACCTCTACTTGATCATATTATAGTTGGGGGAAACGATTATACAAGTTTAAAAGAAGAAGATGTAATATAGTCAATTTTATTAAATTTTCAAGAAAATCAATATTGTGATAAATGGAATATAAGAAAGGTGGAAATTTATAATGGCTTTTGATTTTTTGGGAGCACCCTTTTCTCGGGATATGGGGGTGGATCTGGGAACGGCTAATACTTTAGTTTTTGTAAAAGGAAAGGGAATCATAACCAGAGAACCCTCGGTAGTGGCTTTAAGAACGGAAAACAATGAAGTCATGGCTGTGGGAAAAGAAGCTAAAAACATGATAGGAAGGACTCCTGGCAACATAGTAGCAGTGAGACCTATGAAAAACGGAGTGATTGCTGATTTTGATGTAACTCATTCGATGCTGAGATATTTTATTACTCGAGCTCATAAAAGAACTCGCCTTGTGCGTCCCAGAATAATAGTCTGCGTTCCTTCCGGGGTTACCGAAGTTGAAAAGAGAGCTGTGCTTGATGCTGCCAAGCAGGCTGGAGCCCGTAAAGCATTTTTAATAGAAGAACCTATGGCTGCTGCTATAGGGGCAGAACTTCCGGTGAATGAACCAGCTGGCAGCATGATAGTCGATATTGGTGGTGGAACTACGGAAGTCGCAGTTATCAGCCTGGGAGGAATTGTTAGCAGTAAATCAATCAGAATCGGTGGAGATGAAATGGACGAAGCCCTTGTCCAGTATATAAAAAAGCATTACAATGTTATGATAGGTGAGCGCACAGCTGAAGAAGTAAAAACTGAAATTGCCACTGCTTATGCAGAAGGAGAAAAAATTGAAAAGGAAGTCCGGGGCAGGGATCTTGTTAGTGGCCTTCCTCGCAATCTGAATATATCTACTGAAGAAGTAAGGAATGCTATTAAAGAACCAATTGCCAGTATTCTGGAAGCAGTCAAAATAACTCTGGAGAGAACACCTCCTGAACTATCATCTGATATTATGGATTTTGGTATAGTTTTAACCGGAGGCGGGGCACTTTTAAAAGGAATGGACAGGTTGATAGCAGAGGAAACTGAGATTCCAGTGCATCTCGCAGAAGAACCTCTGGACTGCGTGGTAAAAGGAACTGGAAAAGCTCTGGAAGAGATCGAGTCTCTGCAGAATGTTTTAATTTCTCCTAAAAAGATATCCTGATCGAGGGGATTAAACTTGGAATATTTAAGCAACAAAAACTTAAAGTTGGCTGCAGTCTTACTGTTGTTATTCATTTTGCTTTTTGCCAATACAGCCAATATTGACTTTTATTTTTTCAACTGGCTGGAAAATGGTGTTTACAATTTAATTTCTCCCTTTTTAAATGTCGTCGAGAACGTAATTTCTTCTATAAATAATTATTATGTGGCTTTTTTAAAAACCGGTGAAATTCTAGAAGAAAATGAGCGCTTAAGAAAAGAAGTAGCCAGATTGTCCACGGATAATGCAATTTTGGAAGAAGCCAGAGAACAAAATGAACGTTTTAGAGATCTGCTTTCATTTAGGGGGACAGTACCAGGAGAACCTGATATTTTATCAACTGGTGTTGTTGGTTACAGTCCTGCTACCTGGCAGAGGATGTTAACCGTTAATTCTGGCAGAAATGATGGTGTAAAAGTTGGCATGCCGGTAATGGGATATCAGGGGAATTTGATAGGCAGAGTGGAAAAAGCAGGAATGAATTCCTCTCAGGTTAAGCTTATTTCTGATCCCGAGTTTCAGGTAGGAGGACGGGTGGCCAGAAGCGATTCTCGTGCACTGGGACTCGTCAGAGGACTGCCTGAAAGTGACGAGGAAGTAATTATGGAGAATATTCGCTGGGATGCAGATATTGAAGAGGGGGATCTCATTGTGACCTCGGCAGTTTCTGACAATTATCCTCCCGGAATCCCCATTGGAGAAGTAAAGAAAGTAGAAGTAGGCAAACAGGGGTTATCACAGGTGGCAGAGGTTAATCTAAAAGGCTTTCAAAGGACGGCGGAAGAGGCAGTAATCATAAAAGAGTGGTAATGATTTATTAAAGCTATTTTATTTTGGGAGGAAAATAGATGCGTGATGTTCTGGTTTATCTTTTAGTGCTGCTTCTGGTCCTGATTTTACAGGTATCTTTGTTTTCCCGTCTCCCTGCCGCCAGTTATGGCCCGGATCTGATACTGGTTCTTGTATTTAGTATAGGTTTTTTATTCGGTCCCAAAAAAGGCGGGGGCTTTGGTTTTGCAGCAGGACTTCTACAGGATGTATTGCTCGGAGCAGGCCTGGGGAATTATACTATTTCGAGAATTATAATTGGCGCTTTTGCCGGTAAAGTTAGAGGAAGGATTTTTCCAGAAAAAATCTTTTTAATCACACCGGTTATTCTGGGGTTTGCTTTAATCCAGGAGATAATAATTTTTCTTCTTTCAGAAAATGTAATTTTTAGAATAGACTTCAGAAATGCCTTCATCTCGCAATTCCTTCCCTCTGCCTTATATACTACCCTGGTGGGCATGATAATATATGTGATCATATATTTTTTATTTTTCGGTGGTGGGCAGGACTATGAAGAAGAGGATTAAAGTTATAAAGATATTTGTATTAATTGTAGGTATAACTTTTTTGGGCAGGGCTGCTCAGATGCAGATTCTGCATGGAAATTTTTACCACCGTCAGGCTGAAAGCAATCGACTCTCTATCCGTCCTATTTCTGCTCCTCGGGGAAGAATATACTCCCGGGAAGGCAATATACTCGTATCCAATCAGCTCGCTTTTGACGTCTATTTTATGCCCAATGAACTGGGCAGAAGAATGAGCAGGGATGAATTGTTTTTAAATCTGGCAGAAATATTAAATGTGGAGCAGGAAGCCTTATTAAGTAATTATTCTCAGGGTAGAGAAATCAGGACACCCGGCGAGGGAATTTTACTGAGAAGGAATATATCGATTGAAGAGATGATCAGAATTCAAGAAGATAGTCGTAATTTGCCCGGGATAGTTATCAGAGAATCTTCATTGAGAGATTACGTTTATGATGATTTTGCTTCCCATGTTTTAGGCTATGTTGGAGAAATAGGGGCAGCAGAACTGAAAAGAAATATGGAAGAAGGCAGAGAATATCATGGTGGAGATTTTGTGGGGATTTCAGGTGTAGAAAGTCAGTATGAAAATTATCTTCGGGGAGAAAAAGGAGAGCAGGTTATAGAGATCAATCACAGAGGGCATAAAGAAAGGCTTTTAGAAGAAAAAGAATCCAGATCAGGACATGATATTCAGTTAAACCTGGAACTGGATCTGCAGCTTAAAGCAGAAAATTTGCTCAAGGAAGCTTTTTATGAGTTGAAAGCGGAGGCCGAAGAGGAAGAAGATATGGAAGATCCCCGGGGCATATCGACCATGATGGTAGAACTGGACTCGGGCGCTGTCCTCAGTAAAGCCAGCTATCCGGATTATAATCCCAATCGTTTTTCTCACGGACTTACCCAGGAGGAGTTCCGGGAATTAGTTGGGGACCCCTATCAACCTCTCTTGAATCGAAATTTACAGGTAACAGTGCCTCCTGGATCCATATTTAAAATAATAACCGGTGCAGCAGCTATTGAAAGCCTGGGGATTTCGGGCGATACAGAATTTTATGATGCTACAGGTACTTTCAATATCCCGGGCTGGGATAGGCCATTTACAAACTGGCTGGATTATGGAGAAGGAGAACTGGAGTTTACCAGGGCAATGGCTCGTTCTAACAATATAGTTTTTTATGAGCTTGGATATGAGATGTATCAGGATTTTGGTGGGAGTCAATTGATAGAAACCGCCCGGAAATTTGGACTCGGTGATGAAACCGGAATCGATTTACCCCGAGAAAACTCCGGTAGGGTTCCGGATGGAGATTGGAAAAGAGAAAATCTAGGCGAAGGGTGGTATCCCGGAGATTCGGTCAATATGGCTATTGGCCAGGGAGATTTGCTCACTTCCCCGGCCCAGATGCTGCAGATGATTGCAGCAGTAGCTAACAGAGGAGAGGTTTATACTCCTAAATTACTTCGCAGAATAATTGATTCAGAAGAAGGGATAGAAAAAGATTTTTCTCCTGAAAAATCGTTTGAGCTGGATTTTTCTGATGAAACTTTCGAGATTATCGAAAAAGGATTAACCCAGGCAGTAATGGAAGATTTTGGCACAGGGAGTGAAGGTTTTTATGATTTTCCGTTTGATGTGGCTGGCAAAACCGGGACAGCTCAAATGGGGGGCGGTATAAGCCATGCCTGGTTTGTAGCTTATGCACCGGTAGAAGAACCTGAAGTTGCTCTGGTGACATTTATTGAAGAAGGGGATACCAGCCGTAATGCTGTACCCATAGCCGCTGAAATTCTGGAATATTATTTTGAAATAAATGCTCTGGAAGGTGTTTGATAATATGAAAGAATCTTTCACAACAGAGATGATAGCAGAAGGTGTATTGATTAATTTAAACCCGGAGTTATCTGTCGAACAAATCAGGGATAGTCTGGCTTCTCATCTACAGGAAGCAGGAGATTTTTATGAAGGCACTGATCTGTATTTAAATATTAATGAATTAACAATCTCTGCTGAGAAGTTAAATTCGCTGGTTTCTTTTATGACAAAAAAGGTCAATCCGGGCACAAAAGTTTATCTGGCCGGTTTTGCTGATGATTCCGGTCAAAAGGGATTAAATAAACGACTTGCAAAAAAATCACGAGCTATAAACAATGATAAAATTTCATTTGAGAATAAAACCAGATTTGTCAAAGGAACTTTGAGGTCCGGTCAGGCGGTGGAACACCCTAATAATCTTGTTATTCTGGGCGATGTTAATCCCGGTGCTGAAGTTAGAGCAGGAGGGAATATACTGGTATTTGGTAAATTAATGGGACTGGTACATGCGGGGGTAAAAGGAGATGAATCGGCTGAAATAGTAGCATTAAAGCTGGATCCAACCCAGATAAGAATTGCCGGTAAAATTTCTCGCCCTCCTGAAGATGAGGAGGATGTGACCGGCTTTAATCCTGAAAAAGCTGTTATTGAAGAGGAAAGAATCATCGTGGAAAAAATTGCTTTTTAAAATTCAAAGTAATCAGGAATGTTTTAGGAGGGAGATAATTTGCAGGGCAAATCTATAGTAATTACGTCGGGTAAAGGTGGAGTTGGAAAGACAACAACGACGGCCAATGTAGGAGCTGCACTTGCTTTGAAAGGCAAAAAAGTTTGCCTCATAGATGCGGATATCGGCTTGAGGAATTTAGATGTTGTTCTCGGTCTGGAAAATCGAATAGTTTATGACCTGGTCGATGTAGTGGAAGATAGATGTCGACTCGAACAGGCTCTTGTAGGCGATAAAAAAACGGAAGATCTTTACCTGCTGCCAGCAGCTCAAACCAGGGATAAAGAAGCAGTATCAGAAGAACAAATTTCTGAAGTCATTGAAGAATTAAAAAAAGAGATGGATTATGTGCTTGTAGATTCGCCCGCAGGTATAGAGCAGGGTTTTAGAAACGCAATATCTGGTGTTGATCGGGCTGTTATAATTGCAACTCCGGAGGTTTCAGCTGTTAGAGATGCTGACAGAATCATAGGACTTTTAGAAGCAGAGGGTGTGAATGATCCTGAACTGGTCATAAATAGAATAAAGAAAGATATGGTCGATAGGGGAGATATGATGAATATAGATGATATGCTGGAAATTCTGGCAGTTGATATATTGGGGGTTGTTCCTGAGGAAGAGAAAATAGTTGTCTCAACAAATACCGGTGAGCCTATAGTTCACAGCAATAATTCACAGGCCGGACAGGCCTTTAAAAACATATCGAGGCGTATTGAAGGAGAAGATCTTCCTCTTATGGACCTCAAAGATGATTCATTTATAAATAGAATCAAAAATTTCATAGGATGGTAATACCCTATTATTACAATATTTTTAGATTGGAGGGGATTATTATTAGTTTAGTAGAAAAAGTTATAGGCTTCTTTAAGGAAGATAAAAATAAAAATAACAATAAAAGCAGCAAGGATGTGGCCAAAAATAGGCTTCAATTTGTTCTGGTTCAGGATAGAATCAAACTAACTCCAGAACAAATGGAGAATTTGAGGGGGGAATTGGTAGAAGTAATGCAGAAATACATAGATGTGGAGGATGATAGAATAGAGATGGAAATTACCAGGGAAGAAGAAATGATGGCTATGATAGCTAACTTTCCCTTAAAAAATAATCAGGATTGAGGATTATACAGGATGCATTTAGAAAAAAAGCTTTTAAAAAATCTCAATTTAACAATTCCATTATTAGTTATAGCCCTGACGATTTTAGGGCTAATAGCCGTTTCAACGGCTGTCAGCGGAATAACTGAAAATCCTGCTGAATATCTCAGGACTCAACTGGTGGCTGCCTTTTTGGGCATCATACTTATTGTAATTATACAATTTTATGATTACAGAGTATTTAGAGAATATGATATAATATTATATCTAATTACAATCTCTATACTTTCCGCACTTCTTTTCGCTGGCGCTACCGTAGGTGGAGGAACCCGCTGGCTCGCTCTGGGTCCGGTGACATTCCAGCCTTCTGAAATCGCTAAAATTTTATTGATTTTATTTTTTGCCAGCTGGATGGACAGAAATGAGGAAGAATTGAGTAGTTTTAAAGGGTTTATTAAGCATCTGGGTTATTTGCTTCCTCCATTTTTTCTGGTGATTCTTCAAAATGATCTTGGCACTGCTCTGGTTCTGGTCTTCATTTTTTTAACCATGTTTTATATTGCCGGAGGAAGAGTGAAAGATATTGTTCTGACTTTTGGCGGCGGATTTATAGCTGTTGTGGCTATGATTTCTTCGCATATATATTTTTCTACTCCTCTTATATTTCTCCAGCCCTATCAGCTTAATCGCTTGATCGGTTTTATCAAGCCTGAGATAGATCCCAGAGGTATTGGTTATAATATTATTCAGGTTAGAATTGCTATAGGTTCGGGACAGTTTACAGGCCGGGGTTTTAGAGAGGGCCCTCAAAATCAACTAAATTTTCTGCCAGAACAGCATACAGATTTTATCTTTGCTGTTATAGGAGAAGAATTTGGATTTATTGGAGCCGCTTTAGTAATAATTTTATTTGTGCTGCTGCTTCTGCAAATAATAAAAGTGGCTCTTAAAGCCAAAGATAACTTTGGGAAATTGATCACTGCAGGAATAATAGCCATGTTTTTCTTTCATTTCATCGAGAATGTAGGAATGTCTTTGGGGATTATGCCTATAACCGGTATTCCTCTGCCTTTTATAAGCTATGGAGGTAGTTCAATGGTCACCTCCATGGTTGCTATAGGATTGATATTAAATATTAATATTCGCAGAAAAAAGATAAATTTTTAGCTCGTTAAGAGGTGGTTTGAAAAATATGCAGAAAAAAAGCCTTTCGATAAAATAAATGATAGATTGTATCAGGTTGAGAGTCCAGAGAGGTATATTGGCCGCGAGTGGAACTCAGTCAGGAAAAACTGGAATGAAATCGATCATCGCGTGTGTCTTGCTTTTCCCGATGTCTATGAGATAGGCATGTCTCATTTAGGTATAAGAATCCTATACCATTTATTGAATTCCCGGGAAAATGTACTTTGTGAAAGGGTTTTTGCCCCCTGGGTCGATATGGAAAAGCTGCTGCGAGAAAATTATGTCGAACTTTTTTCTCTAGAAAATAAGCGCAGAGTCAAAGATTTTGACATTCTGGGATTTACACTGCAATATGAAATGAGCTATACGACGATTTTAAATATGCTAGATCTGGGAAACATACCAATCCGCACTGAAAATAGGTCCGATGAAGATCCCCTGATTATAGCCGGCGGAGCAAATGTTTTCAATCCGGAACCTATGGCTGACTTCATCGATCTTTTTTATATTGGAGAAGCGGAGAAGGGTATTTTGGAGCTGGTGTACGAATATAAAAATCTTTACAGGCGCGGATTTTCTCGAGCTGCCATACTGAATAACCTTTCTTATTTAGATGGGGTTTATGTTCCCGATTTTTATGAAGCTTCTTATACTGAAGGCAGCTTTACCGACATCAAACCCGTGTCTGAAGACATAAAATCATCTGTTGAGCGTCAATTTGTTGAAGTTCTTGACGAAGCGTTTTTTCCGACTGAGCAAATCGTGCCTTATATGGATATTGTTCATAATAGAGCTATCATAGAAATTTCCCGGGGCTGTCAAAGAGGATGCAGGTTCTGCAGTGCAGGCATGTGTTATAGACCTGTGCGGGAAAGAAGTCAGGAAAAGATTTTAGGCCTGACTGAAGAGATTCTGGAAAGCACGGGTTATGAAGAAATTTCGTTGACGTCATTAAACACCGCTGATCATACCGAGATAGTTGAAATCGTTTCTGAATTGAATAACAGATTTGCTGATAAAATGGTCAACATCTCCCTGCCTTCTCTAAGGGTTAACTCATTTTCAGTGGAGCTGGCGCAACAGGTTCAGAAAGTTAGAAGGAGTGGTCTGACTTTTGCCCCTGAAGCGGGGACTCAACGTCTAAGAGATTTGATAAATAAAGGTGTTGATGAAGAAGACTATTTCAGGGCAGTCGAAGCCGCCTTTGAGAGCGGCTGGCATAGAATAAAATTATACTTTATGATCGGACTCCCAGGGGAAAAGAAAGAGGACCTTGCTGGACTTGTTGAAATGGTGCAAAAAACTTCAGAGCTTGGAAGGGAAATCAGGGAAAAATCCGGTTACAATATGAAGCCGATAGAAGTACAGGTTAATGTCACCACTTTTGTGCCCAAGCCTTTCACTCCCTTCCAGTGGACAGATATGGCTTCAGAAGAGGAAATTGAGAATAAACTCGACTATTTGAAAGGTAATCTCACCGGCAAGGGGATTTCCTTCGACTGGAATGATCCCGGGTTGAGCAGACTGGAAGGCGTGCTGGCCAGAGGGGATAGAAGACTTGGAGAAATAATTTATGAAGTCTGGCGCCAGGGGGGGCGGCTGGAAGGGTGGAGTGAAAAAATAGATATCGATCTTTGGGAAAAAGCTTTTGAACAGTCGGAACTGTCTCCGGAGGAGTTTTTAAATGGTTATGATGTAGAGGAAAATCTGCCCTGGAATCATATAAATCCTGGAGTTGAAAATAGCTTTTTGATAAGAGAGCTGAGAGAATCAGAAAATGAAAATCTAACGCCTGATTGCCGCTGGTCTTATTGTGTTAGTTGTGGCATCTGCAAAACACCTCGTGATTCTCTTCGTCTCTGCCAGGAAAGAGATGAGAAAGCCTGTGATTCTCCATGATGATTAGAAGCAGATTCGCCAAAAAAAGAAGACTGAGATATATATCACATCTTGAACTACTGGATACTTTTAGAAGGGCAGTACGCAGGGCAAAAATACCCGGAAAATACAGCGAAGGTTATAATCCCACCTTAAATCTTTCACTTTCACAACCTCTTCCGGTTGGTATGCCGGGGGGAGGAGAATATCTTGATCTTGAACTCAAAGAGTCAGTCTCCGGAGAGAAGTTCGTAATTGAACTAAACAAAAATTTACCCGCAGGTATAAAAATGGATGAAGCCAGAATGGTGGGGGATAAAAATTTAAAATCCCTCCAGGCTTTGGTGGATAGGGCTCGATATATTATAGAACCTCCTGAAAATAAAGATGATGAATACAGGATTATTTTGGATAAGTTGAAAAACAGCTGTGAATTGATAGTGACCAGAGAGAGAAGAAATAAAGATGATCGACAATATAATATACGTGAAATGATCCATGAGATCGACCTTACCGAAGATAATCGCTGGTCTTTTCTTGTAAGTACCGGCAGCAGAGGAAATGTTAGACCTCAGGAAATTGTCCAGGCTTTAAGAAAGTTCAAACCGGGTCTTCCCGTAATTCCTATAACCAACTTTTACAGAGAAGGAATGTATGTAAGTTATGAGGACAGGATAATAACGCCGCTTTCCGAGGAGATACTGAAGGAGAGATAATTGTGAGCAGAAATGATAAAAAAATTATAATAAATTCGGGGATAAGAGAAAAAAGAGCTGCAGTACTGGTCAATGATAATCTTGATAATATTTTCTTTGAGAGGGATACTTACGATAGAGATGCAGGAAGTATTTATAGGGGAAAAGTAAAGGATGTTCTTCCTGGCATGCAGGCGGCCTTTGTTGATATCGGTAATGATCGCAATGCATTTTTGCATTTAAATGATGCTTATCCTTTATTTAACAGCAAACAGAGGCATCTGTACTCACAAAAAAATTTAAAAATAAATCAGGTTCTCAGTCCAGGCCAGGAAATTATGATACAGGTGACAAAAGAACCCATAAAAAGTAAAGGAGCTAAGATCACCTGCCGGGTAAGTCTTCCAGGAAGATATTATGTCTTTTTACCGCATGACACCAGAACAAATATATCAAGAAGAATCGATGATCAGCAGGAAAGAAACAGGTTAAAAAGTATAACGGGAGAAATTGTTGATGACAGTCATGGTGTGATTATCAGAACTAATGCTGCTGGAAAACATAAGAAGCTTCTGCTCAAAGATTATAACTTTCTAAAGTCATTATGGGAGAGAATAAAAAACAGATATTATCGATCCAGCGCGCCTAAACTTCTTCACAGCGATATTAACCTGATACATCAAGTAGTCAGGGATCATCTATCTTCAGATATAGATAGGGTCGTTATAGATGATCAGGAGGATTATGAGAATCTCTCCAGTTTTGCTGAAAAGCTGGCTCCCAATATTAATTCCAGGATTTTTCTTTATGAAAGAGATAGACCGATCTTTGAGACTTATGGCATTGAACAGGAATTAAAATCACTGATGCAGAGAAAGGTCTGGCTTAAATCTGGTGGATATATCACTTTTGATTCCACTGAAGCACTGGTTGCAGTCGATGTTAACACAGGTAAATTTACCGGGCAAAAAAATCTTCAGGATACTGTTTTTAAGACGAATCTGGAAGCTGCTAAAGAAATTTCCAGGCAGCTGAGATTGAGAGATATAGGTGGAATTATAATAATTGATTTTATTGACATGGAAATAAAGTCCAATCGAGAAAAGGTTTTGGAAGTTCTGGAAAGGGAAATGGAAAATGATAGAACCAAAACTTCAATACTGGGCCTGACCGAACTTGGACTCGTTGAGATGACTCGAAAGAAAGTAAGAGAAAGACTGGGGGAATTGATTCAAAAAGAATGCCCTTACTGTGAGGGGACTGGCCGAATAATATCTGAAACCACTATGGCATTTAGAGTCATTAGAAAACTTACTTCCCTTGCCTCCAGAGAAAATTTTCAGGCAATTTTACTTGAAGTGCATCCCGACGTCGCCTCTGTATTAATAGGTAACCGGGGAGAAAAATTAAACATACTGGAGGAAGAATTGAATAAAGATATATATATTCGGGGCAATAACGATCTTCATATGAAGGATATCAATATAATAGATAAAGGCAGCAGAAAAAGATTGAAGGAGATGGCCCTCCCTGTTAAAGAAGGAGGTAAATACAGGTTCAAAATCGAAGAACAACATTCCGAAAATGAATCTGCAGGAATAGCGCGCAAAAAAGGTTATATTATCATTATAGAAGAAGCTGGAGATAAAGTTGGAGAAAAAGTTAAAGTGAAAATAACATCCGTAAATCGCACCTACGCTCAAGCCGAGTTGATCGCTTAGTGTAAAATAGTTGTAGGGTCAAAGTTATAATTGTCTGAAAAAAGTATCTGGCATTAAAAAAGAGGACTCCCCCTGATATAATTGTTTTAGAT